>JBEIHL010000060.1:0-9083 GCA_040381375.1 Opitutaceae bacterium | reverse complement strand
CGCAGGCACAGGGCATGCACGTCCTCGATCCAGACGCGCTTGCCCGGCGCCTCCTCGATGACCACCCGCGCCTTGCTGCGCTGGGAATGCGGCACGGAGTACGCGCCCCGGCGGTCACGCGCGTGCTCCGACAACTCCGCCGAGCACGGGCAGGCCGACGAATACACGAAGTCGAAGTGGATGAAGCGGCGATACGCGCCGGAGTGCGTCATCACGCCCTCGAACGCCACGTTGTAGAACTGATACCCCTCCAGTCCACTGCGCAGGCTGCGATGGATCATCGGATACGAGAAGCCGACCTTCAGGCGTGCGTCCTTGGTTTTGACGTTGCGCAGGTAGGCGGACAGAATCCGCCCCATCCACTCGCCGGTGAAGATGTCGTCCTTGTGATCGTAGAACGAGCGCACGATCCGGCTCATGTTGATGCCCTTCAGATCGGCCTCGAGCGACACCGTGCCGGTCACGCTCGCCTCGAGGGTGAGAATCTCGCGGCGCTTCGTCCGGAACTTGAGCGGCAGTTTGAAATTGTGCACGCCCACCTGCTGGATCGGCACATGCGCGCCCTGGATCGCATCGTGGGTCGCCTCCATCATGTCGGGCAGGGAAGCCCGATAGGCCGGCGTCACCTTGAATTTGGCGTCGTACCCGCGCTTGATGCGCGGCTCGGCCCCGCTCGCGGAGCGATGCAGGTACATGGGTTTGGATTTGCTCATGTCGTTTTTCGGGGGCCGGCGACGGTTGGTGACGATAACAACCGAGCCGCCATCGGCCGCGCAGCTTCGCCGGCAGGAATTTACTCAGCGTCCGGACCGTAATAGTCCGCAAAATTGCGTGGCGTCTCGTACAGCCGCACCCGGTGCAGCTTTCCCGCGGTGAGGTGGGGCTCGATCTCGTTCCAGAAGGCGATGACGAGATTTTCCGTCGACGGGATCACGCCGCGCAGAAAATCGACCTCGGTGTTCAAGTTGCGGTGGTCGCAAGGGTCGACCACCGCCCGCTGCAGGATCCGCTTCAGCTGGCCGAGATCGAGCACGTATCCCGTTTCCGGATCCGGCCGGCCGCGGACCGTCACCTCGAGCACGTAGTTGTGTCCATGCCAGTGCGGATTGGTGCAGAGTCCGTATTTCTCCTCGTTCCAGCGCTGGCTCTTCGTCGGATTGTGCAGCCGGTGCGCCGCATTGAAATGCACCTGCCGGGTGATGTTCACGATACCCGACAATACCCGTGGCGCAGCGGGCTTCTGGGCGGCAGACGGTTTCGGCATGGAGGGGCAGAAGTAGACCGGGAAGTGACAAGTGACAAGTGACGAGTGACAAGTTTTCGGGGTTCAGCCTCTCCGCCATCATTACGATGTGAACGGGTCGGCGTGCTCCCGCTCGGCCGGAATCAATGTTGTCCCTTGTCACTCGTCACTTGTCACTTGTCGCGCCTGACTGCCCCCGCGCCCATGAGAATCCGCAAAGTCCTGGTCACCGCCGCCAACCCCCGTCAGCGCACGCTGCCGCTGCAGACGCTGATCGATCCCGCCGGCGAGCCGAAGTCGGCGCTGCAGGTCGTGCTTGAGGAAGCCGCCGGTGCGGGCGTGGAGGAGTTCGGCGTGGTCGTCTGCCCGGGCGACGAGAACGCCTACGCCGAGGCGACCGGCCCGCTCTGCTCCCGCGTGCGCTTCATCGTGCAGGACGCACCCCGCGGCTACGGCCACGCGGTGTTGTGCGGACGCTCCTTCACCGGTGACGATCCCTTTCTGCATCTGGTGGGCGACCATCTGCACGTCTCGCAGGCGGCGAACAGTTGCGCCCGCCAGTTGCTCGACATCGCAGCCGCGGAAAACGCCCCGGTCTCCGCCGTGCAGCCCACCCGCGAAAGTCAACTCACGGCCTTCGGCGCCGTCGGCGGCCGGCTCGTCGGTGGCGATCGGCCGCTCTACCAGATCGAGGCGGTCATCGAAAAACCCACGCCCACCGTCGCGGAACAGCAGTTGATCGTGCCGGGCCTGCGGGCGGGCTTTTATCTCTGTTTCTTCGGCATGCACGTCCTCGACCGCGAAATCTACGAACTGCTGGAAGAACAGCGGCGCGAGGCTCCCGACCGGTTGCTCGGACTTTCCCCCGCGTTGCACGCGCTCGCCTCGCGGCGCCGCTATCTGGCCTTCAGCATCGCGGGCCGCCGCTTCGACATTGGCGCGCCCTACGGCCTGCTCTTCGCCCAACTCGCCCTCTCGCTCTCGGGCCGCGATCGCGATCGCGTCCTCACCCAACTGGTCGAGCTGCTCGCAGTCCGCTCCGACGGCCCATGAGTCACGACCTCATCGCCATCATCGAATCGGCCGACCCGGCGGTGCGCGACCGGGCCATCGACCAGTGGTGCGCCGGCCGGCCGGTCACCGAACTGCTCGCGGCGGGTGACGCGCTCGACGCGTACCGCCGCCAGGAGTCCAATCTGTACCGTCGCGTGCGTGCGCTGCTCTTCATCGCCGCGATCCACCGCTATCACCTGCCGGCGCGCGAGGAACTGCCCCGCGCCGGGCGCGTGCCACACGACGGCTTCCGTCACCTCCTGGAACGGCGCTTCGAAGAGGCGGTCGCCGCTTTTCTTGCCGCCCAAAACACGCTCGGGCCGAGTGACACGCTCTCGAGCGCCCTCGCCGTGGCGTATCAGTCGCTCGCGTTCCAAACCCTGGCCGATCAAGTCCGCCGCACCGTCCGCTCCACCCGCGGCAACGCCTGGATGTTCCGACTCGGCCACCCCCTCGACCAGCCGCTCCGGATCCGGCGTGAACTCCTGGTTCGCGAAGGCAACGACGCACCCTACCCGCTGCTCCGCGAACGCACGGCCGTGCGCATGGACCTGACGCACTGCGGCTGGAGCGATATCTTTTTTCTCGGCATGGATTACCCGGAAGGCGCCCGGGTGCTGAACATTTCCGTCGACCTCGGCGTGCATGGACGCGACGCAGCGCCCCAACCGCCGATCGAGGCCTATTTCCGCGTGATCGACGAACCGATGATCCGCCTCGCCAGCGTCGACCTCGAGGCATCCGCGGGTCTGACGACCCTCGACGAGGTCTTCGATTTCGGACGCGACTATCTCGGGTTGCTCAAGGCCGCGGTGATCGCCGCCGGCGTGGTGCCGCCGGGCATCGAACGCTCCGGTGCGAAACTCGCCGACCTGCTGGCGACGATGCTCGGGCCCGGCCGGGGGTTCGAACTGGTGAGCAACGTCAACCGGATCCCGAAGGGTTCGCGACTCGCGGTCTCGACCAACCTGCTCGGGGCGCTGATCGGCGTTTGCATGCGCGCCACCGGCCAGATCGCCGGTCTCACCGGCCCGATGACGGAGGCCGAGCGCCGCAGCGTCGCCTCGCGGGCCATTCTCGGCGAGTGGCTCGGCGGCTCGGGCGGAGGCTGGCAGGATTCCGGCGGGCTCTGGCCTGGCATCAAATTGATCGAGGGCGCGGCGGCGCAGGTGGGCGATCCCGAATACGGCGCCAGTCGCGGCCGCCTCCTGCCTCGTCACACGGTGCTCGATCACAGCCGCATTCCGGCGGCGGCCCGCGCACGCTTGCAGGAGTCGCTCGTGCTCGTGCATGGCGGCATGGCGCAGAACGTCGGTCCGATCTTGGAAATGGCGACGGAGAAGTACCTCCTGCGCAGCGAACCGGAATGGACCGCGCGGCAGCGCGCCGTCGCGACGCTCGATGAAATCCTCGCGCTGCTCGCCGCCGGCGACGTGCGCGGTCTCGGTCGCGCCCTCACGCACAATTTTTTCGGCCCGCTGCAAACGATCATCCCGTGGGTCAGCAATCGCTACACCGAGTCGATCATCGCGCGCACGCGGGAAGAGTTCGGCGACGACTTCTGGGGCTTCTGGATGTTGGGCGGCATGTCCGGCGGCGGGATGGGTTTCATCTTCGCGCCCGCGCGGCGGACGGAGGCTCAGGGCCGGTTGCTCGAAATCATGCTCGCGACGAAGCGCGAGCTCGAGACATCGCTCCCCTTCGCGATGGATCCGGTGGTGTATGATTTCGCGATCAACGAAGAGGGCTCGGTCGCGACCGCGTTGAGCGGCGCCGACGCCCTGCTCCCGCCCGCCTACTACCAACACATGCTGCCCGCGCTCCTCCGCCGCGAAGTGCGCGAGCTCACGGGCCGCGAGCGCGGTGATCTCCAGCAATTCAGCCGCGCGGGCCGCACCAAGCCGGAGTTCACCCGGGCGCTGCCGGGCCTGCTCGATCGCATGCTTCCGTCGGGCGACGGCGCCGGCCGGGGCGGGCCCGCTCTCGACGATCTGCTCGCCGCGCACGGCTTCGACCGCACCCAGCACGAGCAGATCCGCACCGACCTGCGGGCCGGCCGCATCGGCCTGGCGATGAATCGCCTGCCGCCCAACACGCGGATCGAGGACGTGGCCGCGAGCGATCTCTTCGACGCCACCCATCCGTCCGCCGACCTGCAGGCCGCCGGCGAAGCCGCCCTGCGCCGCGGCGAAGTGGGTGTGGTGACCTTTGCTGCCGGCGTGGGCAGCCGCTGGACGCAGGGCGCGGGCGTCGTCAAGGGCCTGCACCCGTTCGCAAAGTTCGGCGACCGTCACCGCAGCTTCATCGACGTTCACCTGGCCAAGACCCGCCGGACCGCCCGCACGTTCGGGGCCGGCGTGCCGCATGTTTTCACCACGAGCTATCTCACGCACGGCGCGATCGAGCGCCACCTGGCGGCCGAGCAGGCCGACGCGCTCGGCCGCTCGATCCTGCTTTCGCCGGGCCGTTCGATCGGGCTGCGCCTGGTCCCGACGTTGCGCGACCTGCACTTTGCCTGGGAGGAAGTCGCACAGCAAAAGCTCGACGAGCAGAAGGAAAAGATGCGCGACAGCGTGCGGGCCGCGCTCGGCCATTGGGCGCGCGCCACCGGCGAGGCCGCCGACTACACCGATAACGTGCCCGCGCAATGCCTGCATCCGGTCGGTCACTGGTTCGAGGTGCCCAACCTGCTCAAGAACGGCACCCTCGCCCGCCTGCTCGCCGCGCAGCCCCAGCTTCGCACGCTGCTCGTGCACAATGTCGACACCCTGGGCGCGACGATCGACCCCGCTCTCGTCGGATGGTTTCACCGCTCCGGCAGCACCCTCGGTTGGGAGGTCATTCCCCGCCGCATCGAGGACCACGGCGGCGGACTCGCCCGCGTCGACGGCCGCATCCGGATGGTCGAGGGCCTCGCGCTGCCGCGGGAGGAGGACGAATTCGCCCTCACACATTACAGCACGAATACGTGCTGGGTGGACATCGACCGGCTGCTGACGCTGTTCGGCCTGACCCGCGCCGACCTGGGCAACGCGGAGCTCACCGCCGCCGCGGTCCGCACGCTGGCGGCGCGGGTGCCGACGTACGTCACGCTGAAGGACGTCAAGAAACGCTGGGGCCACGGCCAGGAGGACGTGTATCCCGTGGCGCAATTCGAAAAGTTGTGGGGCGACATGACCGCGCTCCCCGGTGCCGTGAACGCCTTCGCCGTGGTGCCGCGCGCCCGCGGGCAGCAACTCAAGGATCAGGCGCAGCTTGACGGCTGGACGCGCGACGGATCGGCGGCCTATATCGCATCGTTGTGCACGTGGTGACGCTGCCGAATTCCATCCACCGGCGGAAATTTTTCCGTCGGCAGCGGTATCGCTTTGGACCCGCTCGTCTCACCGGTTGATGCGAACCGCCTGATGGAGATCACACGCAGTCCCGGTCCCTTCGGGCGACGGTACCATCCCCTCGCGCTCTATTTGGCCATCGCGAGCAAGGCGATCGCGGCCGCGCTTTGGTTCGCCACGACCCACCGGGCGGCAGCGGCATGGTGCTTCTTTGCGCCCGACCCGTGGGTGCTGCACGCGCTCTTCGCGCCCTCCGGGCAAGGCCTCTGCCGCGTGCACACCCGCTTTGTCACGACCCGCCGAGAAGTTTGGCTGACCATCGACGACGGACCGGATGAGCAGGATACGCCCCGGATTCTCGACCTGCTCGACCGGCACCGGGCCCGCGCGACCTTCTTCGTCGTGGGTGAACGCGCGGCCCGGCATCCGGACCTGATCAATGCGATCGTGCAGCGGGGCCACGAGATCGGGCATCACACGTACACGCATCCGGCCGGGACGTTCTGGTGCGCGGGCCCGGGGCGCCTCGCCACCGAACTGGACGCGACGCTCGAAACGCTCGCGCGCGCCGGAGTTCGTCCCGCTTGGTTTCGCGCGCCCGTCGGGATCAAACATCTGTTCCTCCATCGCGCCTTGGTGCGGCGGGAACTCGGATATGTCGGCTGGAGCATCCGGAGCGGCGACTGCCGGCTGCGCGCACCCGAAGGACTCGCGGGCAACGTGATTCCCCGGCTCCATCCGGGGGCCATCGTCCTCGTCCACGAAGGTCCGGCGGTTCGGGTTCCCGTACGGGTCGCCGGTATCGCCCACCTGCTGGAGGAACTAGACCGCCGGGACTACACGTGTGTGATCCCACGGGCGGATCAACTGCGGTAGCCTCAGTTCAAACCGCGACCTTCGCTGAGGCGTCGGTCGGTGAAGATGCTCGTCTGCTTCACAAACCGGCTGAACCAATAAACCCAGCGATCGCCTTCAATCGAGGGAGTCTCGTGGGCGGGCGGATAACCGCGCGCCATCAAGACCAAGTCCTCGGTCATACCCTTGCGCATTTCTCCATGGCGGATCGCCGTGGCAAACGGCTCCGGGACCTGTTCGATCGGGGTCTTGTCGCTGGCCAGCATCAAGGCCGCGATCTCCTTGATCGACTTCTTCGGGTATTTTTCCTCGTTCTTGACCTTGATTTCCTGACCGGTGTCA
This sequence comes from Opitutaceae bacterium, assembly GCA_040381375.1. Classification (GTDB taxonomy): domain Bacteria; phylum Verrucomicrobiota; class Verrucomicrobiia; order Opitutales; family Opitutaceae; genus ER46. The sequence continues at coordinate 2,255 of JBEIHL010000060.1, read as the reverse complement.
CCGCGCTTGAGCACCAGCAAGGAGCCGGACATCGAGACGATTTTTAACCGGGGTGTTGATCGGGACCACCACGCCGCGGCCATAGTTGGTGGTGATGTGTTCGTTCTTATCGTGCCGGAAGGTGGAACGGGGCACGTAGTCGCGCCCCACCGCCGGCTCAATCTGGAGAGGAGCGATGCTGGGAATGACTTGGGAGAACGCCGTGGATACGGCCGCCGTGGGCACCGGTCCAGCGGTTCCGGACGGGACGAGAATCGACGTGTACGTGGGTGTCGGAGCCGGGGCAGGGGTTGAAATGGGTGCGGGTCCGGGGGCGGGCGAGCCACAGCAGCAGAGTACCGAACAGGGAAGTGGAGCGTTTCATGGTGGGAAATCGTTCAATCGGCGTCCGGAAACGTACGAAGGGTACCCTCGGCCCAAGGAGGGGAAATCGTACCGGTCAGGTCGCGGCCACCGGGGACGAACCCGATGGCGTCGACTTCTTGAGGAAAAAGCCGGCGCCCACGACCGCGGCTCCGAGCGCCGCGAGCCCCGAGCCGAGGATGACAAGCGCCCGGGAACTTCCCGCGGGGACATTCAACCCGCAAATGAGTCCCTGGTCCGTGCCGGCCGAACTGCACCTTCGGCAGCGCGTATACCTTGTAACCGAAGGTCAACAGCGCCGACTTCAACTCGGGATCGCGCCACGTCAGCTTCGCTGGACGCTCGCCCACTTTGAATAGACCGGCGACCAAGAGACCCAAGCCGATGACCAGCGCGATCCCACCTCCAACGAAGAGCGTCTTGTTCATGCGAAGAAAAATCCCGGTGACCTAGGCACTTTTTCCCAGGGGAGTCGTCGACGGCATTTGGCGTCCCCGAAGACGTTTTCGGGCAACGTCCCTTCACGGCTTGCAGATTGACCGTCAGCCCTCGCACCGCTCACATTCGGAGTCATGACCACGCTACCACCCGCGCTCCCCGCACCGTTGGTGGCGCCGGTGTTTTCCGCTCTACTCGCCAGCGCCAACGGCACCCGACCTACTGAAAGTGTCGGATCGGCGGCAGGGAACGAATTAATGGCCCGGATGGCCTGATTTCGCCTCCAACGCATGCTGGACTCTTCGGTCAAACTCCCCCCGGCGGCCTCGGCGTTTTGCCTTACCTTCGAAGCCGCGCCCGCGCCCGGCCCGACGGGTGTCGCTTGCATCCAGGCCCCCTGGCTGGCCGGCGAGCTCTGCGAGTCGCTTTTTCCCGGCGCCATCGAGCTACCGGAAGTGGGCGGAGTGCGTTTGTTTCAGAGTCGCGACGCCCTCGTGGGTTACGCCCGCGAAGTCGTCGCGCCGGGCGAAATGGCGACCCGGACGGAGGCACTTTACCGGCGGATTCTGGCGGCCTGCGACGGGCGTCATCTCTATCGGATCTGGAACTACGTTCCGCAGATCAACGCCCACACGACCGCGGGCGAGAACTACCAGGCGTTCTGCGTCGGGCGCGCGCACGCCTTCGAGAAGACCCTTGGCGCGCAGTTTGAAACTCACCTCCCCGCCGCTTCCGCCGTGGGCTGCACGGGTGACCGGCTGGATGTCGCCTTCGTCGCGGGGTCGTCCGCCCCGCGGCACCTCGAGAATCCGGCGCAGGTGCCCGCTTATCGCTACCCGATCGAACACGGTCCGCGGGCGCCGTCCTTTGCCCGAGCCACGGTAGCCCGCATCGGCGACAGCCGGGTGATCTTCGTTTCCGGCACGTCAGCCATCAAGGGGCACCGCACCGTGGCTCCGGGCACTCTCGACGCCCAGATCGACTGCACGCTGGACAACCTGCAGCTCATTTCGCGTCAGGCGGGCCTCGGCGATCACCTCGGGGCCGGCCGGATGACGCAACGACACTTCAAGGTCTACCTCCGCCGCCCGACCGATCTCGCGGCCGTTCGCGCCCGCCTGGAACCCGCCCTGATCCAGCCCAGCGACCTCGTCACCTACCTTCACTCCGACATCTGCCGCATCGCGCTGAACATCGAGATCGAAGCGACCCTCGAAGCGTGAGTCTCACCCCAAGCGTCACACCCGTGACGCGGGCGAGGGAGGAGACACGCGGGTCGCGCGGGTAAACCGGCGGCTCACAGCTCCGCCGGCCACGCCCTTCGCCGGCGCAACCAGTGGGCCCGCAACGCCTCCGCGTGACGCTGCAGGACGATCTGCACGATCATCGCGTCGTCGAGCAGCCCGATCTCGGGGACCGTGTCCGGAGCCTACCCGCTCGATCCCGATTCGGCT
>JBEIHL010000059.1:0-9140 GCA_040381375.1 Opitutaceae bacterium | reverse complement strand
TACTATGTCTCCCGCGAGGGCGTCACCGGCGTGCGCGATCAGGTCGCGGGCAATATTCCCGAGGCAGTGGCGCGGATCCGTTCGCGCACGACCCTGCCGATGGTCGTCGGTTTCGGCATCGGGACGCGCGCGCAAGTCGCCCAGATCGCCGCGCAGGCCGACGGCGTGGTCGTCGGGAGCGCGCTGGTAAACTGTATCCGCGATCACCTGACGGACCGGTCCGGGATTCCGGCTGCGATTGGGGCCCGCGCCGCCGATCTGGCGGCCGGTACGCATCGCACCGCGGGCTGAGTGAGCGGAACCGGAGTCCAAAGATGGAGACGCGCGACGCAGCCGCGACCGGGACGAAGGGAAGTCCGACTCGCGCGGACGAAAGCGGTGCGAGGCCGTCACCGCGTCGGGTACTGCTGATCGACGACGACCGGCTCCAGTACCGGCTCACGTTGGAACACGTTCGCTCGTTCGGGCGCGGAACGTATGAGCTGGACTGGGCGGACTCGTATGAGACGGGGCTGGCGAAGCTGTTGTCGGGCGGCTACGCGGCCTGTTTGCTCGACTATCAACTGGGCCCTCACGACGGCCTGGCGTTGATTCGCACGGCGGTGGCCGCGGGGTGCCGGACGCCGATCGTTTTCCTCACCGCCGAGACGGCGGAACGCATCGATATCGCGGCGATGAATGCCGGAGCCTTGGACTATCTGGTCAAGGGCGAGCTCACGCCGCGCGCCCTCGAGCGTTCGCTGCGGTACGCGCTCAAACTCGGGGAAACGATGGAGGCACTGCGCCAGCTCGCGACGCGCGACTCCCTGACGGGGTTGCTGAACCGCCGGGAGTTCGACCGCATTCTCGCGGAGGAGCACGCGCGCGCGGTGCGCTTCGGCGAACCGGTGGCGCTCGTGATGGTCGATCTCGATCATTTCAAGATGATCAACGACCGGCACGGGCATCCCGTGGGTGACGCCGTTCTGGTCGAGGTGGCCCGGCGGCTGACGGCGCAGGTACGGACGGTCGATCGCGTGATGCGGGTGGGCGGCGAGGAGTTCGCGCTCCTCTTGGCGCAGACGAATCTCGCGGACGCATTGCGGGTGGCGGAACGGGTGGTCGTGGCGATGCGCGCGGAGCCAGTGGCAACGGGGGCGGGGGGGACGCTGGCGTTTACGGCGAGTGTCGGCGTCGCGGCGCTGCCGGAACATGCGGGAACGCCGGCAACCTTGGTGACGGCGGCGGACCGGGCGCTGTACGCGGCCAAGGCGGCGGGGCGGAACCGGGTCGTGGCGGCGGCGCCATGAAGCCGCGGTTGCACCTGCTCACCGGCCCGACCGCGGTCGGAAAGACCGAGTGGGCGCTGCGCTGGGCGGAGCAGGCGGGGGCGGAGATCGTGTCGTGCGACTCGTTGCTGTTTTATCGCGGCATGGACATCGGCACGGCGAAGCCGACGCCGGCGGAGCGCGCGCGCGTGCCGCACCACCTGATCGACCTGTGTGCGGTCGATGACCGGCTGGACGTGACCGTCTATCTCGCCCGCGCCCGGCAGGTCGTGGCGGAGATCATGGCACGCGGGCGGGAGGTGCTCGTGACCGGCGGCAGCGGATTCTATCTGAAGGCGTTTCTGGCGCCGGTGGCGGATGGGATCGAGGTGCCGCCCGAGCTGCGAGCGGACGTGGCGGCGCTGACGCCGGAAGAGGCGCTCGCGCGGCTTCGCGCGGCGAATCCATCCGGCCTGGGCGCGTTGGATACGGCGAATCCGCGCCGCGTGGTGCGCGCGTTGGAGCGTTGCCTGGCTTCGGGGCGCGAACTGCGGGACCTTGCGGCGGAGTTCGCGCGCCAACCGTCTCCGTTTGCCGGATACCACGTGGAGGTTTGCGAACTCATGCGGGCGCCCGCGGATCTCGCGACGCGCATTGAACAGCGGGTGGAGGGCATGCTGCGGGCGGGGCTCGTGGACGAAGTGCGCCGGTTGCGCGGCGAGGGCCTCGAGCGCAATCCGAGTGCCGCGCGGGCGATCGGCTATCGCGAAGTGCTGGCCATGCTCGACGGCCGGCTGCCCGTCGCGGCGTTGCCCGCGGAGATTGCGAGGAACACGCGGGCGCTGGTGAAGAAGCAGCGCACGTGGTTTCGCACCCAGCTTCCACTCCATCGCGTGGTCGCGGCCGCGGCGCTGCGGGACGAGCGCGAACTTTTCGGTTCGGCGGCCGACTGACGCGCGGTCAGGGCCGCGCGTCGCGGCCGGTGCGCACAAAGATCACGACGTGCGTGGCGAGGAGGAGCGGGAAGAGAAACGTCGGCAGCAGGCTGAGCGGCAGATGAGTGAGCAGGCGGACGTCAACCGGAGAGGAGAGGGCGAGGCGCGCGGTGCTGAACTGCACGAGCAGCAGGCCGACAAAGCCGACCACGTTCCAGATTACGATGGCGCGATGACGGGCCGCATCGGCCAGCGGGGCCAGGGCCACGGGCAGGGCCATGACGGCCACGATGATGTCGCCGAGCGCGCCCGGCATGACGAGCGCCCGCGGTAATTCACCGCGCTGGTGCATGACGAGCAGGTAGATGGCGACGAAGCGCGTCACATGAAGCAGGACGAGCGCGCGGAGGTCGATCGCATCGACCCAGTCGCGAAGCGCGCCCACCCGAAGGTAGGCGAGCACAGGAATCGCGGCGAGAAAGAGCGTGAGGGCGGGCAGGGCGAGGGCGGACACGCGCTGCAGCACGAGGAAGTGTCCGGCGGCGAGAGCCGCGCCGAACCACAGCCAGAAGAAGACGCGAATCAACAGGGAGACAGCCATGACGTCGGGCCAGCGAAAGGACGATCCCGCCGAGGGGCGAGGCCGGAGTTGCCGCCTCGGGCGGGCGACGATCCGAACGGACGAAAAAAAGGGCGCACGCGTGGTGCGCCCTGGAGCGGGAGGCAATGCGTTGCCGGCGGCTTATTGCGGCAGTTGGACGCGGAAGCGCTCGAGTGAAGTGCCCTCGAGGCGGGTGAGCTCGGCCACGGCGCGGCGGAGTGAAACCCGGGCGCTGAGTTCGGAGAAGCGGGCGTTCTCGAGATCGTCCTGAGCGAGGAGGACAAGGCGGCTGGTCGAGAGACCGGCGTCGTAGCGGGCCTTCTGCTGGTCGTATTGCCGGGCGGCGAGCTCGGTGCCCTTGGCGGCGATCTCGACGGCGGCGAGCTGGGTTTCCACTGCCCGGACCGACGAACGTACGTTGACCAGGAGCGATTGCTCGAGCTGCTCCAACTGGACCTTGCGGGACGCGAGATTGGTCTGTGCGGTCCGGTAGCGGGCCTTTTCCGCGTGCCGGCCCCACGGCATCGAGTAGTTGAGCGCGATCGACCAGTTGTTGCCCCGGTCGTTGGGCAGGTTGGCGATGGCCTGCTGGTAGTTGGCGTTGGTGGCGCGGGCGGTGTAGCCGAGGGAGGCGATCAGATCGAGGTCCGGCAGCTGGTTGCGACGGGCCGTCTCGAGGTCGATCTCGAGCTGCTTGATCGCCTCTTCGACCGAGAGAGTCTCGGGATAGTAGTCGCGGGCGCGCTTGTAGGCGACGGCGAACGACGGCGGGCCTTCGCGGTATTCGTTGAAGGCGACCGGACCGACGCGCTGCTCGAAGTCCGGGACATTGATCAGATTCAGCAGGCGATCCTCGGCGTCCCGGACGGACTGCTCGGCGAGGATGATGTTGCGGCGGGAAGTCGCGACGCCCACTTCGGCGGAGAGCACGTCGAGATCGGTGGCCACGCCGGTCGTGCGCCGGGCGGAGTTTTCGTCGAGCAGCCGCTGGCTGGATTGGAAGGTGAGCTGGCGAATGCGCAGCGTTTCGCGGGCGGCGACGAGATTGTAATACGCCACCTCGGTGTCCGCGATGACCGCCAGCACGCGGCTCTTGTAGTTGATCGAAGCGATGGTCAGGCCGAGCTTCGAGCGCTGGAGGGCGGCGGTGGCCAAATGGCGGCCGGCGCCGTTGAGCAGCGGCTGATTCAATGTCGCGGAAACGCCATTGGCATAGCTGGGGTTGACCAGCGCGTTGGTCGAATTGGTCGCGGCCTTGGTGAGGTTCGTACTGACCGAAACACTGCCGTTCGTGAGCGGAATGCGTGGGAGTGAGGCGCCGACGCTCATCGAGGTGTTGTCGTTGCGGGCGCCTTCCCGCTGAGAGCCATCCAGCACGCTCGTGTTCGAGGCCGCCTGATTGAGATTGCGGCGTACCGACGCGTTGATCGTGGGATCGAAGGCGGCCTCTTGGATCACGATCGCATCCTTGGCATTCTCGACGTTGTAGGCCTGGACTTGGAGGTCGAAATTCTTGCGCAGGGCGAGCGCCACCGCGTCCTCGAGCGAGAAGGGCTTGGTGTTTCCGGTGGCGGGTGCGTCGGGGGCGGGCCCTACCGCTGGTGCCTGGCCGAACGCGGTGGCGAACGGAACGCTGAACACGAGGAGGACGCGGGCAAGTAAGCGAGGCATAGCGTAAGTTGGAAAAAGGCAGGGGGCGCGCAGTGCTGGCAACAACACAGGGAGGGTGCGAAAGTTACTGCCTTTCATACTCTCCCCCAGAGGTGCGCTTCAGAACGGTGAACCCGGCCTGTCTGGCGCGCGAGACGGAAAGCGGTGCTGAAAGTTTCGGGGAATTTACGCTTTGGATGCCCCCTCGTCGGACGTCCTGGCCGCACTTGGGGCACTGGGTCAGGTCCTTCGAACCGGCCGCCTGCCGATGTTCAAATCCCGGCCCGCAAAGCCGGCAGGGCGGCTGGAGCGGGGAATAAAACCGGATCGGCATCGGGAAAAGGGAATGCTTGCACGATTCTGCGCCAAAAAGAAAGCCCGTGCTGCGCGAAGCGGCACGGGCGGGAGAAGGGACGCAGACTCAGCTCCGAGCCGGAGCGGTTACTGCACTTTGGGCTCCGACTTCTTCAGCTCCTGCTCGACCAGTTCGGTGATGTAAGCCGAGGCGCCGAAGCGACCGTTGTAGCTGGCGATCTGCTTGCGGGTTTCGGCGAACTGCGGGTTGGCTTCGGAGTCGTCCGGGGCCTTCTTGTCCCCGGCGTGGACGAACAGGCCCTTGTCGGCGCTGATGACCATGTCGGAAACCTGGCCCTTTTCGAGGCGCTCCAGGGTGCCGAGCACACTGTAGTCGACGCCCTGGGGCTGGCTGCGCAGCGTGAAGGGCGGCACCGCCTTCGCCTCCAGCTTGAGGCCGGCTCCGGCGGAGGCGGCCTCGGCCGCCTTTTCGAAAGCATCGCCGGCTTTCAGGCGGGCCTCGAGCTGGGTCTTGATCGTCCGGCCGAGCTCCACGAAGCGCTTGCGGCGCTCGTTTTCGACAAAGTCTGCGGCGACCCGCTCGCGCACGGCGGCGAAGATCGGCTTGTTGGTCGGCTGCGTTTCCCGCCAGATGAGAATCACGGCGCCGGACGGGGTGGCGAGGGCGTCAGACGCGAGGCGATCCTGATTGAGGCGGAAGGCCTCGGCGGCGATTTCGCGGGACCCGCCAAACTGGGCCGGTGGCTCGTCCCGGGCGAACGGCGGGAGCGTCTGGGTCGTGAGCTGCTTCGACGCCAGGAACGCGTCGACCGCCGTGCCCGTGCGAGCCTTGCTTTCGAAAAGCGCAAGCGAGACATCGCTGGCGGTCTTCACGGCGGCCTTTTGAGCGCGGTCGATCTTGAGGGCGGTCTCGACCTGCGGCCGCACGGCGGCGAAATCGGCCGCGGGGTCGGAGGGCGGCGTGACGGTGATCGTGGTCGAGACAGGCTTGGCGGGATCAGCGGGCTTCGGGAAGCGCGATGGATTCGCGTCGTAGAATGCGCGCACCTCGGCGTCGGTCACGGTCATTCCGGCAAGATAATTCATGGCGGAGAACTCAACGTAGCTGACGACGACCCGCGGCGGAATGTCGTAGCGGCCACCGGACTGCTCAAAGAACTGCGTGAGCTCGGCGTCGGTCGGCTTGATCTCCGGCTTGAACGCGGTGTAGTCGGCCGCGGCGGTGCTGATCGTCCAAGTCGTGTCCGCCTCCCGGAGCTGGTTCTTGACCTCGGTTGCGAGCACGAACCCCGGACCGGCGAGCAAAGTCTGGACCTTCTCGGCGCGGACGTCGTCGCCGAGGACGCGGACGATATCCGATTCCGTCACGCCCCGGGGATTGGTTTTCAGGCTGTCGCGGAAAGTCTGGTATGCCTTGGGGTCGAACTGGCCGTCGGCCCCGGCGAACATCCGAAGCGTCTTCACCTGCGTCTCGATTTCGGGGCGCGTAGCCGCCGGGATTTGCCACTGCTGGGCGAGGTGGAGGACCGCGGCGCGCTGGAAGGCGTAGTTCTGGATCCGGTCTGCATCGAGGCCGAACGAACCGAAGCGGAGATTGGCGCTGAGGCTGGCATCACCCATCAGTTTCTGCTGGTCCGACTGGAGGCCCAGATTGTAGCCAAAGAAGAAGCGGTCGACCATCTGCCGGTCCGCCTGACCGATGCCGGGAGCGGCGCCGATCGTGAACACGAACGCGATGATGATGCCCGCCAGCAGCACCGCGAAGATGACTTTGAAGTGGTGCTGAAAGTATTTCTGGATCCAAGTGATCATGGGGGAAAAGGCCGGAAGCTAGGTCGGGAGGGGTGGGTGGCAAGGTCGAATTGACCCGCCGGTCGCAAAGGTGCAACGCGGTGTCAGCCGGGCAATTTCCAGATGGGGGGAGGCGGCCCGGGATTTGAGTCCATGACCGGCGATTGGCCGCTCCGCCTCCGGCCCGCCTCAGCGCTTCGGCGGGCGTTGGCCCAACGCGAATGGCGGCCGCGATTCGTCGAACGGATGTTCGTTAAGCAATTCCTCGACGGTCTTCTGGAAAAACGGCTGCTCACCCAAGGCGCGCAGCGCGGCCTCGTACGGCGTGAGCAGCGGATCGATGTGCTCGAAAGAGGTTCCGACCGGATCCTCGCCTAGGTTGTCGTCGAGCGACTTGAAGTCGAACAGCGTGATCCGGTTGAGCGGACGGGCCGGCTGATAGAGGAAGTCGGTGGCGGTGCTTTCGGGAGGCGGTCGCAACGTCGTCACCAGTTCGAGCCGCACCAGGCGGTTGAGGCACTCGTTGAGCAATTGGGTCGGGACCTTGAGCAGCGTGCTGAGCGTCGAGGCGGAGATCGCGGGCATGCAGTCCCGGAAACGCCGGCAGATGGTGAGGAACACGGCCAGCTCGAGCCGTTCGCGCATGGCGTGGGTCAGGGTGCTCCAAGCGGCCTGACTGTTGCGAAAATGGACGTTCTGCAGCGCGTAGCTCACGACCGCGCCGATCAGCACGAACAGCCAGAAGACATACAGGCCGAACATCAGCACCGGCAGAATCGCGAGCGAACCGTAGAGGCTCTTTTCGAGCACCACACGCTTCACGTACAGGAAGGCGACGAAATTGTTACCCAGGAGGAGCGCGGAGACCACGAGCGCGCCGACGAACGCCGCCCGCCAGAAGACCCGCGTGTTCGGGATCACCCGGTAGAACAGCATCAGCATCAGCGTCAGCAGCGCGAACGACAGCCCCTGCACCAGGAACCCCAAGGAGAGAAGGTCGATGTTATCCCCGAAGACATTCAGGTAGGTGCCGGCGCCGAGCATCGCGACGGCGGAAAAGAACAAAATCGCGCCCAACGTGAGGATCGTCCAATAGAGCACGATCCGCATCAGGACGGAACGGCCTTGGTGCACGCCCCAGATGTCGTTGAAGGTGTCCTCGATCGACTTGAAGAGCAGCAGCACGATCGCGAGCAGGGAGAAGATGCCGGCTGCACCGGCGGAGCCCGATTTCGACGATGCGATGATATTGTTGATCACATCGACAAGCTGCGGGTTCACCTTGGTGGAACCCGCGGTGACGCCCTCGTATTCGGTCAACTGGGGCGCGATCGTCGTGATGATCTTGTTGAGCGATTTCGCGACGAGGTCCGGGTCGTTGTTCTGGCCGAGCGCGAAGCCCGCCACCAGCACCGCGATGACCAGCAGCGGTCCGAGCCCCAGCAGCGAACTGAAACTCAGGGCGGCGGCGCGGGTCGCGATCCGGGACTCGATGAAGACGGTGATCGAAATCGAGACGACGCGGAGCACCGCGTACCCGATGGCCTTCGGCGTACGTTCCTTCAGCGAACTCGATCGCCAGATATCCCGCTGATAAACGTGCGCCAACCGCGCCCAGATCTCGGCGAGCCAAGTTCTGGACTGAGAGCTCGGCTTGCCATGGGTGGACACGAGATTATCGGGAGATGACCTGCCAGGCCAGAAATCCCATGCCCCCGCAGGCGGCCGCAACCGCAACTACCGCCGGAATGAGGCTCAGGACGACCGTGCAAAGATAGAGGCCCACCGACCCGGCGGCGGCGGCCAGCAGGAGCGTGGATTCGCCGTTGGAAAAATAAGACAGCCCGAGCAGGCCGAGCCCGAACGCGGCCCTGAATCGGATCAATGGATACAGCGCCGTCATGCCCAGGCCGAGCAGGACCGCGAGCGCGATGTCCACGACGCCGAGCAGCACCAGCGGTTGGGCCAGCAGCTTGGCGCCCGTCATCGCGAACAGCGTGTCGGTGCCGGGCAGGATCGTCGAGGCCGCGGAAAAAACGAGCGCGGCGATCGCACCCCACAGCCCCAGCCGGGCGGCGCGGGCCATCAAGACCTGCGGATCGGACTTGCCCCGCGTGTCGTCCGTGCGGCCCTCCGCCGCGGCGAGCATGTCGTCCACGGTGATCGCGCGCGCCGACTCCGCCGGCCGGTTTAGCGCGCTGACCTCCTTGTTCTTCAGGATGAGTTTCTTCTTCTCCGGGAAAACCACGGCCATCAGTTCCGGCTGGGTGTTGATCGCAACCCACTGTTCCAACATTGCTTCATAGATCAACGTATCGGCGTTGACCTGGCCGGCCTCGGCGAGATCGGCCACCTGCTGGGGGTTGAAGGGGCCGCGGGCCTCCGTCTCGCTCGCATTGCGGATGTAGATTTCCTGCGTCGCCATTCGGTTCGAGGGTGGCGGTGCGAATCCTGACTCGCAAGAGCGTTTTGGAACCGCCCGGTGGCCTTCCCTCCCGGGAAAACCGTTACATTCGCGTCAAAGTGCGCAGACCGAGCAGTTGCAGCCCGGTTTCGAGCTGCAGCAGGGTGCGGGCGCAGAGGAGGAGGCGGCGGGCGCGG
>JBEIHL010000058.1:0-9158 GCA_040381375.1 Opitutaceae bacterium | reverse complement strand
GCTCCTCCTCGTCGGGATTTCCCTTTTCCTCAGCGGCTGCGTTTACCTACGCCTGCTTGAGCTGAAGCAACAGCTTGGCCGCTTCGACCTGCATTTCTCGCTCGTCACGACCGATGGCCTGACGCTCGTGTGCCACACCCCCGTTCTGCGGACCAACGACCTCCGGTGGATCGGGGTGAAACCGGAAACCGTGCGGAGTCTGGGCCAGGCCGCGCACTGGCACGTGCGCTGGGTGAAATCGCTTCCGCCTGACGTGAAGGAGGCGAACGCCTACGACATCGTGATCGAAATGAGTTTCGTCGCCGACAAACTCACGCGCGCCACGGTGCCGGAGCGTTATTTCGCGCTGATGCCGAAGTCCTTCGTCACCGGCGTCATCAAGAGTGTCGGCGGCGGGCGCATCGACAAATCGCAGAAGGGCATCGAGGCCACCGTCGGCGCGGCCGAGGTCGCCGCGGCGCGGCCCAAGCTTCCCGCCATTGACGAGATCCTCGGCCGGCCGACGGAAGAGAAGATCGAAGGCGCCCACACGATCGTCCGATACCGCTATATCCCGGTCACGCCCGAGCCCGAGCCCGGTGTTTTCGACATGCGCCTCACGTTCGACACGAAATCCGGCGAGCTGCTTAAGTGGCAGGGCGTGACCCCGGTCGGCCGCATCGGCTTTGATTTCAGCGCCGACCGGAAGCGGAAATAGCCATCGCGTATCCGATTTCCCGATGCTCACCGCGCTCCATGACGCCACGGCGGCCGACCTGCCCGCGATCGTCGCCATCTACAACGCCACGATCCCGGGCCGAATGGTCACCGCCGATCTGGTTCCGGTCACGGTCGCGTCGCGTCAGGCGTGGTTTGCCGCCCATCAGACGCCGTCGCGGCCGTTGTGGGTGCTGCGCGATGCCGCGGGCGCGGTGCAGGCGTGGCTGAGTTTCGACACCTTCTTCCCGCGCGCCGCGTACGATGGCACGGCGATGATCGCCATCTACGTGGCCCCGGAATTCCGGCGGCACGGTCTCGGCCGCCGCCTGCTGGAGGAGGCGATCACCCGCGCCCCTGCGCTCGGTCTACACACGCTGCTCGGCTACATCTTCGGTCACAACGAACCGAGCCTGCGGCTGTTCGCCGCACACGGCTTCGAACGCTGGGCGCACCTGCCGCGGGTCGCCGTCCTCGATGGCGCGGAGCGCGACCTGGTGATCGTCGGGCGACGGGTGGTGCCGTGACACCCGCGATTGACCGGATCATCCTGAACATCCTGTCATCCTGTCCAGTCTTTGAAATGATGGCAGGATCTACCGGATGGCCCCGAGCAAACCCGTTTGCCACGCTTCGGCGATCACGCCAACAGTCATTCCCGTCCCCATGAAACGCGTCCTGTCCCTGCTCCTAATCCTCGGACTTCTCCCCAGTCTTGCCTCAGCGGCGGAAACCAAATCGGCGCCGAAAAGCCCCCCCGCCAAGAGCGAGCCGCCGCAGCGGGCGGCGACGCTGGCCGACGTGGCCTACGGTTCGCACGAGCGCCAGAAGCTCGATTTCTGGCGGGCGGAGTCGAATCGCCCCACTCCGCTGGTTTTCCACATCCACGGCGGCGGTTGGGTCAACGGTGACAAAGCGCGCGTCGCCAGCCTCGAGCGTTACCTGGCGGCGGGCATTTCCGTCGTCTCGATCAATTATCGCCTGGTCACGCAGGCCATCATGGCCGGCGTAAAACCGCCGGTGGAGTGGCCGCTGCACGACGCGGCGCGCGCGCTGCAGTTTGTCCGGAGCAAGGCCGCGGAATGGAATCTCGATCCCGTGCGCATTGGCGCCACGGGCGGTTCGGCTGGCGCCTGTTCCAGTCTCTGGCTGGCCTTTCACGCGGACCGGGCGGATCCGCGCAGCAGCGACCCCGTGGCCCGCCAGTCGACGCGGCTCTGGTGCGCCGCCGTGAGCGGGGCGCAGACGACGCTCGACCCCGATCAGATGCACGCCTGGACCCCGAACAGCCGCTACGGCGGTCACGCCTTTGGGTTCATGCCGAACCCGTCTGACCTGAAGACTCGCGACACGCAGTTCGCGGAGTTTCGCGCCAATCGGGCCAAGCTCCTGCCCTGGATCAAAATGTATTCACCCTACGAGCACGTTTCGGCGGACGATCCCGGGGTCTATCTGATCTACGCCGCCCCTCCCGCGCTCGGTCAGGATCAGAAGGACCCCACCCACACGGCGAATTTCGGCGTCAAACTTCAGGAGCGGCTGCGCAGCGTCGGGGTAGAGTGCGAGCTGGTTTACCCCGGCGCGCCGGGCGTGCGGCATCCGGACATGTCCGACTATCTGATCGCGAAACTCACGGCGGGGCGGACGCCATAGCCGGCCGAGGACCGGGCTGCCCGCGCGTTCCTGCTGCGCGAAATTACTGGGCCGGCGCAACGGGCGCCACGGCCGGCGCCGGAGTCGCGCTCGCCTTGGCGGCCGCGTGTTCCTTGGTCTCGGAAACGATGCCCACCACGCCGAAAGACAGCCCCCACCGCCACGAGGCCGAGCACGGCATACGCCAGCGGCTTGGGCAGGTTCTTCTTCTGGCTAGGCATTCCAAGTTCCCAGGTGTAATCGCGGCTGGGCATGGATGGTCGATGGTTGTCGGGTTGGAACGCCGCCGACCGTCGGGCCGGCGAATTCGGCTCCGCTTCGGCAGGAAAGGGACCACCAAACTACGTAAATTCGCCCCATGATGATTTTTCGTCGCGAGCCGCACGGGCTTGAGCGCGACCCCGCCCGGCACGGCGAGACTTGCTCCCGCGATAGCCGGGCCTACGTTGATCGGCTCTCATGTTTGCCGACATTTCCGATCGAACGTGGCTCTGGGCCGCCGCGGCGTTTTACTTCGCCGGCTTCGCCCTGGGCACGATGGCGATCCTGCGTCAGGGCCGGCCTTCGGGCAGTGCGACGTACGCGCTGATCGTGATCGGTTATGCGCTGCAGCTCGCGGGACTCGGCGTGCGCGGCCGGGTCGTCGGCGGCTGTCCGCTCGGGAACCAGTTCGAGATCTACCAATTCACCGCGTGGTCGGCGATCACCCTCTACCTCGTGGTCGGGGTGACGTTTCGCAACAGCCTGCTCGGCTATTTCACTTCGTCGCTCGCGGCGGCCCTCACGCTCGTGTCGCTCGCCATCCCGGCCTGGGACGCGACGCAACGGACGCATATCTTCGGGAGCAACCCGTGGATCGAGCTTCACGCCGCGCTCGCCGTGTTCAGCTACGGCGTGTTCGGGCTGCTCGCCCTGACCTCGATCCTGTATCTGTTGCGCAACTACTCGCTCAAGACGAAGCACCTCGGCGGCTGGTTTTCTTTCCTGCCTTCGATCCGCGATCTCGACCTGATCGGCGTGCGCCTGCTGGGCGCGGGAGTCGCAATCCTCGCCACCTCGCTGGTCGTGGGTTCGTTCTACTGGTTGCGCGACACTTCGACCGTAAACACGGCGAAGCTGCTGGTCACCGTTGCGATCTGGCTCGCCTACGCCATCGCGTTCGGCCTGCGGCTCCGCGGCGTCCTCCTGGCGAAGCGGTTCTCCCTCGCCTGCCTGGTTCTGTTCGTGGCCGCGTTGCTTTCCCTAGGCCCGGTGGACAAGAGCCGGCATCGGCTCGCGCGGGGAACGGAGGAGGTCGCCCGATGAGCGCCGACGGATTGTTCGTCATCGGCACCACGCATCATCGCGCTCCCCTGGCGGTGCGCGAGAAGCTCTCCCTGAGCGCCGAGGGCGCCGAGGCCATGCGGCGCGAGCTGGCCACGATCGACGGCCTGCGGGAGTTCGCCCTCTTGAACACGTGCAATCGCGTCGAGTTCTACGGCGTGGCCGCAAGTGCCGATGCCGCCAAACGGGTGAGCGCGGCCTTCTGCGCCCGGCAGCATTTCGACGCGGCGGAGTTCGAAAAAATCCGGCTCGATCTCCGCGGGTGCGACGCGGTCCGGCACCTCGTCGAGGTCTCGGCCGGACTCGATTCCCAGATGATCGGAGAGACCGAAATCTTCGGTCAGGTAAAGGACGCGTATGCCACGGCGCAGGCCGGCGGCACGACGGGACCGGTGTTAAATCGCGTTTTCCAGAAAGGCTTTCAGGCCGCCAAGCACGTGCGGACCCACACGGGAATCACCGAGGGCCAGGTGAGCGTCGCCAATGTCGCGGTCGACCTCGCGGTCACGATTTTCGGCGGCCTGACCGACACGCGCATCCTCCTGCTCGGTGCGGGCGAGATCGGCGAAAAGACCGCGAAGGCGTTCCAAAGCCGCGGCGCGGCGGAACTCACGGTGGCAAGCCGCCGATTCGAACGCGCCATGGAGCTGGCGACGGCCCTCGGCGCCAGCGCAATGCCGTTCGAACAGCGGGACGGGCGCCTCTCGGAATTCGACATCGTCGTCTGCGCGACCTCCGCGCCGGGCGTGATCATCACCCACGCCACGGTGCGGACCACCATGAACCGCCGGCGCTCGCGGCCGCTGTTTTTCATCGATCAGGCGTTGCCGCGCGACGTCGACGCGGCGGTCGCCGACATCGACAATGTCTTTCTCTACAACCTCGACGACCTCGCCCGCATTGCCGAGGAGAACCGCGTCGCGCGCGAGGCCGAGCTGGCCAAGTGCCGCGCCATCGTGAACGAAAAGGCCGAGGCGCTTTGGCGCCAGGTGGCGGCCCAGGTCGAGGCGCTCGCAACCCCGCCGCAGCCGACGCCGCTGACGCAGGAGAAAACCGCGTAGGCCAGTCCCGGCCATGCGCGGGAAGACATCCCGCGCAAAATCCATCCCCGCCTATTGCGCGCGCGACAGCGCAAACTTGGCGCGTTCGAGGGCAGCGGCGATTTCCGCGGTCTTCACCGGTTTGCTGATGTCATCATCCATGCCTGCTTCGAGGCAGATTTCGCGGTCGCCCTGCATGGCGTTGGCGGTGATTGCGATGATCCACGGCCGATCACGCCGCTCGGGCCACAGCGTGTTGATCCGGAGCGAGGCCTCGAGTCCGTCCATTTGCGGCATCTGCACATCCATGAGCACGATGTCGTAGTGCTTGCGCTGCACGGCCGTGATCGCCTCGAGACCGTGCGCCGCGAGGTCGGCGAGAAACCCAAGCCGGGCGAGCATCAGCAGGGCGACCTACTGGTTCCCGGAGTTGTCCTCAGCCAGCAGGATGCGCTCGGGCCGCGTGGCCGAGGCCACTGCCGCCGCCACGAAGGGGTGCGCAGAAACCGGACGCGGAAGATCGGTCCGGAAAAGTCCGGCCAGGGTTTCCAGCTGCAGGTGCGGTTTGACGGGTTTGGTGAGGAACGCCGAAAAGTGCGCGGGCTCCGCGACATCGTCGAGCGTTCCCACCGCCGCCAGGAGCACAAGTGGCAGTTCATCCTGCGTGCTCAACTGGCGGATTTCCGCCGCCAGCGCCGCTCCGTCCATCTCGGGCAAATGCAGGTCGATGATCACGACGTCGAACGGCTCACCGCTCGCCAAGAGCACCAACGCCTCCGGCCCCGATTCCGCGGCTTTCGCCGTCATGCCGACGACGCCGTTCATCGGCGTTCGGATCTCGTGGCTCATCATGGCGAGGAACTGGCCCTTCGCGACGCTCGCCGATTCGGCCGTCTCTTTCGCCGCGCCCAGTTCGGTCGCCTGGCGCTTGAGTTCGGTGATATCCACCAGCGACGCGATCTGGTGGCGCTCCCTGGTCACCGGGTCGACGACATGCTGCACGTTGAGCACGACCCACAGCACGCGGCCGTCCGGATGCACATAGCGCTTCTCGATGCTGAAGCGGTCGATCTCGCCGCGGAGCAGGCGCGCGGTCATTTCCTGCTGGCGGGCGTTGTCCTCCGGGTGGGTGGCCAGCGCATAGAGCGTGACTTCGCGGCGGCGTTCGATCGGTACGCCCGTGAGGCGCGCGTGGGCCGAGTTGACGAGGTGGGTTTCGGCCTGCCGGCCGACGACGAACCACGACAAACCGATCGGCACGAGTTCGAAGATGGAGCGGAACCGGCTCTGCTCCTGCGCCAACCGGTCCGCGGCGCGCTTGCGTTCCGTGATGTCGACCAGCGTCGAGACCTCCTTGTAGCCGCCCTGCGCCTCCAGGAAACGATGGAACGACAGTTCCACGTGCGTCTCCGAACGGTCGGCCCGGACATACCGTTTCTTGATCGCAAGGTGGTCGATCTCGCCGCGCTCGATCTGCTGGTAGAGCGACTGCTGCCGCGCCCAGTCCTCGGGATGCGTGATGCGGCGGAAGATGCCGGGCTCGCGCATCTGTTCTTCCGTGAGCCCGATAATGCGCAGGCGGGCGTCGTTGGTCAGCCGCCGGCGCAAACCGTCCGCGCCCACCCACAGCCAGGACAAACCGGTCGGCGCCGATTCGAAGATAAACCTGAACTCGGCCTCTTTCTTCGCGATCTCCGCTTCGACCCGCTTGCGCGCGGTGATGTCGAGCTTCGCCGCGCCCAGATCACGCTCCGGGGCAGCTCCGTGAAGAAAAGGTGGATCGCTCCGCCGCCCGCCTGCCGCGCCAGCCGATTGCCCTCAACCGAGCTGGCGCGCGAGCCAACCGGCAGCCGTACCCGATGCCGGCACACTGAGCAGTGCCCGCAGTTTTTCGGCCTGCGCCGCGGTGCGCACCCGGCGCGCCGGATCGCTCACGCAGGCCCGCAACTCCGCCGCGAGCGCCGCGGGTGTAGCTGAATTCTGGATATACTCCGGGTACATCGGCTCGCGCAGGAGCAGGTTCGCGATGCCCAGGTACTCCACCTGCACCAGCAGGCGTCCCAGTACATACGTGACCGGGTTCGCCCGGTACGCGATCGCGCCCGGGATCCCGGCCAGCGCACAGTGCATCGACATCGTGCCGCTCGACGTCAGCACGGCCGCGGCGGCGATCGGCTCGCCATCCCCGTCGGTCCCTGCGCTCACCGGAGCCAGCAGGACATTGGCCGGCGGACGCGCCGACCGCAGCACATCGAGAATCTCCGGGCTCGGATAAAGCACGATCGCCTCCCGTTCGCCAAAGGCGCGGAAGCCCGCCAGCAGTGGCGGAAAGATCCGCGCCACCGCCTGGCGCCGGCTGCCCGGGAGCAGCAGCACCGGACCCGCCGCGTCGTAACGCACCGGCGGCCGGTGTTCGGGTGCGACGAAGGGATGTCCGACGAACTCCACCGGCAACGCCGTGTCCGCATAGCAGGCCGGCTCGAACGGAAAAATCACCGCCATCGCGTCGAGGTCCCGCGCCATCTTAAACCGCCGCTTCGCCTTCCACGCCCAAATCTGCGGGGAAATGTAATACACCGTCCGGATGTCGCCGCCGCCCTTCCGCGACAGGCCGCGTTCCCGCAGCGCCGCCGCGAGTCGGAGATTGAGTCCGGGATAATCGACCAGGCAAACCACCCGCGGCCGGTGTTCCGCGATCCAACGCAGTGTCTCGGCGAAAAGCGCCTTGAAGAACGGATAACTCCGCAGCACCTCGACCAGCCCGACGACCGACGATGCCGTGAGGTCATGGAGCAAGTGGGCGCCGGCCGCGGCAAGTTGCGGCCCCCCGAGCGCCGCGACCGAAAGCAGCGGATTGCTGGCGCGCAGCTCACGCACCATCCGGGCCGCGTGTTCGTCGCCCGAGTGCTCGCCCGCGACCACCAGCAGGTCGACCCGCGCCGAAGGAGGCGGAGGCAGATGAAGGGAGCCGGCCGCGCTCATGCCGTAAACGAGGTTGTCGGGCGTCGCATCTGACTCACGACTTCCGGTCCGACGCGCGAATCTGCTCGGTGATCGTGATCGCCACCTCGAGGGCACTCTTGCCGAGGGCGGCGCCCACTTTCGGCTGCCGGGTCTCCGCGACGCTCTCGACGAAGTGCGCCAATTCGAGCGCCAGCGGCTCGCCCTTCTCGATGGGAATTTCCCGCACGGGAATCGCGCTGAGGTCGCCGGGCTTCACCAGGCCGATCTTAATCTTCAGCCCGTACGCGATGATGTCGCTCTTCTTCACGAGGTGTCCCGCCTGATTCATGAAATCGAGCGACAGGTAGGCATCGCCCTGGAAGATCCGAATCTCCCGCGCCTTCTTCATGCTCATCCGGCTCGCGCTTAGGTTGGCGACGCAGCCATTCTGGAATTGAATGCGGGCGTTGGCGATGTCCTCGCTCTTTGAGAGCACGGTCACGCCCACGCTGTCGATCTTCGCGATCGGTGACTTCACCAACGCCAGCACGATGCCGATGTCGTGAATCATCAGATCGAGCACCACGCCCACCTCGGTGCCGCGCGGCTGGTAGGGCGCGAGACGTTCCGCGGTGATGTAGCGCGGTTCGTCGATCTCCTTCTCCAGGAAACTCATCACCGGGTTGAAGTGCTCGATGTGGCCGACCTGTACGATCCGTCGGTTCGCCTGCGCCGCGGCCAGCACCCGTTCCGCCTCCTCGAGCGAAGCGCAGAGCGGCTTTTCGATCAACAGGTGCGCCCCCTGCGCCAGCAGGGGCAACGCCACCTCCGCGTGTCGGTCGGTGGGCACCACGACCGACACCGCGTCGCAGGCGGCGCCCAGTTCCTCGATCGTCGCAAAGCGCCGGCACCCGTGCTTCGCGCAGATCTCCGCGGCCCGGGCGTCGTTCGTCTCGTAGATGCCCGCCAGCACCGCTCCGGGCAGCGAGGCATAGATGCGGGCATGATGCTGACCGAGCGAGCCGACGCCGGCGACGCCACAGCGGATCTTGGTGGAAGCCATGCGCGGGAGTGTGGGTGCCCGCCCGTCGCCCGCAACTCCGGAGCGCGCCGCGCCCCGGACGTACACGTCATCCATTGGATCACGAAGGGCGGCGCGGGGTCAGCGGAAGGCGCCGTTGTGCAGGAAGAGGCGGCGGTTCGTTTTCTGCGCGTGCGCGGCGTTGTGCGTCACCAGCACGAGCGCGGTGCCCGTGGCGAGGCAAAGGTCGAGCAACAGGTCGATCACGGCCTCGCCGGTGTGTTCGTCGAGATTGCCGGTCGGTTCGTCCGCCAGCAGGAGCCGCGGCCGGTTGGCCAGCGCCCGGCAGAAGGCGACGCGCTGCTGCTCTCCGCCCGAAAGCGCGGCGGGGCGGTGGTCGGCGCGCGCGCCGATGCCCGTCGCCGCGAGCAGTTCGGCCGCCCGCGCCTGTGCCACGGCGCGGGGCACGGCATTGGCCAGCT
>JBEIHL010000057.1:0-9202 GCA_040381375.1 Opitutaceae bacterium | reverse complement strand
GTGAGACCGATCGTTCGGTCGCGGCGTAAAGCCGCTCCTACAGTTCAGAGAGCGACCTCCTTCTTGAGTCCGAGCAGAAACTCCCGGTTCCCATCAGCCCCGGCGATGGGCGAATCGATCGAGCCCACGAGCTTGGCGCCGGGCAGCTCCCGGAGGGCGAAATCGCGGACGGCCGTCAACGTCGCCTCCTGCACCGCCGGGTCCCGGATCACGCCGCGGCCTTTGTCGACCTCCGCCTTGCCCGCCTCAAACTGCGGTTTCACCAGCGCGACCAGCGTGCCGGCTTCCCGGAGGAATGCCCAGACCGCCGGCAGCACGGTCTTCAGCGAGATGAACGAAAGATCCATCACGATAAGATCGTACTCGCTCCGCGGCAGGTCCCCGGGTCGCAGGTGCCGGGCGTTGATCTTCTCCAGATTGGTCACGCGCGGATCGCTGCGCAGCTTGGCGTGCAACTGCGCGCGGCCGACGTCGACGCAGACGACATCCGCCGCGCCGGCCTGCAGCGCGCAGTCCGTGAAGCCGCCCGTCGAAGCACCGACGTCGAGCACATGCGCCCCGCGGAAATCGAGCGCGAAGGCCTCGACCGCAGCGGCCAGCTTTTCACCGCCGCGACTCACGAAGCGCGGCGGCTGCGTCACACTCAGATCGGCGTCGGTGGCGAACTCCTTGCCCGGTTTATCGAGGCGTTCCGTGCCCTGCCGCACGCGGCCGCTCATGACGAGTGCCTTGGCCTGCGCCCGGGAAGCCGCGAGGCCACGGACGACCAACAGTTCGTCGAGCCGGAGT
The DNA here is from genome assembly GCA_040381375.1 of Opitutaceae bacterium. Lineage (GTDB taxonomy): Bacteria > Verrucomicrobiota > Verrucomicrobiia > Opitutales > Opitutaceae > ER46. The sequence goes on along the minus strand of JBEIHL010000057.1, from coordinate 8,413 downwards.
TTCTTCATCGGGCCAACTTTCCCGGGCGCGCGGATTCACCCTGTCGGGCGGGCGACCAGCACGTGGTGCGGCCGCCGATCGTCGCGCGCTGCAGCGGGCGTTTCGTCCGGGGACACATCCCGCCGTCGGCCCAGCGATGGTGAAACAGCCACGTGGGCGGAATGCCCACGTTGAGGTCGGGCGGCAGGGTGTCTCCGCGTCCGGCGATGGCATCGAGCGCGAGCTGGCACACGCGCCGGCATTCGCGCCACAGCGTGCGCACCTCGCGGGGCGTCAGTTCGCCCGCCGGCCGGGCGGGATGCAGCGCGGCTCGCCAGAGAATTTCGTCGGCCATCCAGTTGCCGACCCCTGGAAACCGCTCCTGCATCAACAACACCGCCTTGATCGGCGCCCGGCGGCGACGGCGGAGAAATTCCGTCACGGCCTCGACCGAAAACGCGTCCGACTGAATCGACGGGGCAATCCGCGTCCACCACCCGGGCAGCTCGGGTCCAGGGTCGAACTCCACCCGGCCGAACATGCGCGGATCGGTGAACACGAGCGCGTGGCGCGCGGTGACGAGGACCAGGTGGTCGTGCTTGCCCGGGACATGATCTGGCGCCGCGACGCTCAACTCGCCCGTCATGCCAAGGTGGATTCCGAGGCTCGCGCCCCGCTCGAAGCGGAAGAGCATCTGTTTCGCCGCGGCGGTCGATGATGTGAGCCTGGCCCCGGTCAGCGCGCGACGCAGCGCGGGCACGTCGAGGTGCCGCAGGACTTTCTTGGTGTCGTGCGTGAGCACCTGGCGGACACGATCCCCGACGGCGGCGAGGTGCCACCGCTTGCGGTAAAATTCGACTTCAGCGAGTTCGGGCATCGGGGAGATTTTTGACCACGGATAACACGGATAACACGGATCAATTCAATTACCCCGAGGATCTCTGCTCCTCCGAAGGATTTCCAGCGTGGGGCGAGCATCCTGCTCGCCTGAATCGGAAACGCGGACGGGGCCCGCCCCGCGAGCAGGATGCTCGCGCCGCTTCCAGGGCCAGAGACCGATGTCGTTTACTCACTTCAGCGACGCGACGAATTCCACGAGGCTCGGGAACACCGGCACGCCCGGGCGCCCCATCGCGGCCCAACTGGCGGCGTCGTGTTTGCCGGTGCAGACCGCGATGGCGTGGATCTTCGCGTTCAAGCCGGCTTCGATGTCGCCCTCGCGGTCGCCCACCATCCAGCAGTGTTGCGGATCGAGTCCGTGCCGCGCGATGCTCTCGAGGATGAAGCGGGGCGACGGCTTCCGGTAGAGCGGCGGATCGTTCGGGCCTTCGGTGGCGATGCAGATGTCGGAGAACAGGGGCGCAGGCAGGCCGATCAGTTCTTCCATCCGCACATTGCAGCGGTGGACGTCGTCGAGCCTGAAATAGCCGCGCGCCACCCCGGACTGGTTGGTGAAAAGAAACAGCGCGTACCCGAGCTCCCGCGCCCGCCCGAGCGCCGCCGCCACGCCGGGGAGGAGTTCTACGCCGGCGGGATCCGCGAGGTAGTGTTTGTCGGGAATGATCGTGCCGTCGCGGTCGAGAAACAGGGCGCGGCGGGCGGACGTGGGCGTGACGGTATCCAAGACTCAGCGGCGGTTCACGTAGTCCAACAGTTCCTTGGGCGTGACCGTCGCGGTGCCGAGCTTTCCGACCACGACTCCCGCCGCGGCGTTGGCGAAATGCGCCGCGGTTTCGAGCGGGGCACCGGCCGTGAGGGCGAGGACGAGCGCGGCGAGCGAGGTGTCGCCGGCGCCCGAGACATCGAATACTTCGCGGGCCGCGGTCGGAATCGTCTTCAGGATCTGCCCACCGGCGCTCAGCAGCATGCCGTCCTCACCGAGCGTGATCACCAGATTCTTGGTCGCGTAAATCTCGTGCAGTCGCGCGCACACTTCGGCCGCGGGAAAGGGCGTGTGCGGCAGCGGTTCGATGCCCGCGAGCTGCAACGCTTCGCGCTTGTTCGGCGTGATCAGGTCGAGCCCGTGGAAAAACAGCCGCCGCTTGGGCTTCGGATCCAGCGCGACAAACTTGCCGGCGGCGCGCGCGAGGTGCGTGACGCGCTCGACCAATTCGTCGGTGAGGATGCCCTTGGCGTAGTCCGACATGATGACGGCGTCCGACTTCGCAATCTCCGCCGCGAGCAGTTTCTCGGCTTTGGCCGGCGACACCTGGTAGGCGAAGGGCGGCGCCTCGCGGTCGAGGCGGCAGAGTTGCTGGTGCTGCACGAGCACGCGGGTCTTCACGATCGTCGGCGCCTCGCCCGGGGTGACGAGGGTGTCGATCTTGCGGCTGTGGAGAATCGTGCTGAGGCGGGCGCCGGCGTCATCCTTGCCGATGAACCCCGCGACGGTCGTCTTCGCGCCGAGCGAGGCGAGGTTGAGCGCGACGTTGGCGGCGCCACCTGCCGTCCACGAATCACGGGCGATGTCCACCACTGGTACGGGCGCCTCGGGCGAGATGCGCGTTGCGTCGCCCCAGATGTAGTGGTCGAGCATGACATCGCCGACCACGAGGATCCGGAGACGCGTGATCTTCTTCAGCAGCGGGGCGAAGCCTTTCATCAGAGCTCCCAGTTATAGTGGTAGCGGGAAAGCAGGGTGGGTTTGCCGGTCGTGACCTGCACCACGTCCTCGATCCGGCATCCGCCCAGGCCCGGATAGTAAAGGCCGGGTTCGACGGTCACGACCGATCCCTTGAGCAACGTCCAGTCGACGCTGCCACTCAACCGGGTAGACTCGTGCACGGCGAGGCCGAGACCATGCCCGGTCCCGTGAAAGAAGCCGACCGAACCTTGCTCCGTGCGCCGCGTTTCATAGCCGCGCTGGGCAAAGAGGGCGACGACCTGCCGGTGCACGTCGCGTCCATTCACGCCCGCGCGGATGGAGCTCATGGCCGCCAACTGGGCCGCCCGCACGGCCGCGACGAGCGCGCGCTGGGCCTCGGAGGCGCGTCCGCGGAGGAACGTGCGCGTCATGTCGCCGTAGAAGCCGGTGCGAGTCACGCGGGGGAAGATGTCGATGATGACGAGTTCGTCGGGCCTGATCGGACCGGAGCCGCGCTCGTGCGGATCGCAGGCCTGATCGCCGCCGGCCACGATGGTGTTGGCGGACACCGCGCCAGCCTCCAGGCAGGCGACCTCGATGGCAAACTTGAGCTTCTCGCTCGTCAGCACCTCGCCGCGATGCACCAGGGTGCGGCCGCGGCGACGGCTCGCCCGCAGGATCCGTTCGGCGGCGGCAAAACCGAGCGCGCTGCAATGGTTGCCCTCGCGGATCGCCGCGGCTTCGGCGGCGGTCTTGCACTCGCGTTCGGGAAACAGGGCGCCTTCGCAGATATCGAGCGGTACGCCGGCCTGCCGCAACTGCGCGTAAAGCCCGGTGGGAAACTCCACCGGCACCGTGAACCGCGGCACGCCGTAGTGCTTAGCCAGGAGCCGGATCACCTCGGCCACGCCGGTGGTGCGTCGCGGCCAGGTCTCGCGGGCCCGCTGCTGCCAGACCTCGAGGGGGAGCACGACGTCGAAATCGGACGTCCTCTTTACCCGGCCGAACTCCAGCGCCCCGACCACCGCGTATTTTTTCCCCCGGTGACCGAAGGCGATGAACGCATCGGGTACATTCACCCGACCAAAGTACAAAGCATCGGGACTGCGTTCGGTGTCGGAGTAGACTAGCGGGGACGGAGCGGTTTTTCCGGGCACGGAGGAGAGAGGGATTGTGTTGCGGCTCGGCGCGCATTAGCCACCGGCGTGGTGAAAAATGCAAATCCGGTTTTCCGCCCCGCCGGCCCGCGGCGGTCGCTTGCGCGCTCCGTGGCGGTGATCGTCTTGCTCGCGGCTCCCGCGTTTGCGCTCGTGGCCTGCAGCAAGGAAAAGGCCGCCGCCGCGCAGGGTGCGACGGTGAAGACCGCGGCGGATTTTTTCCCGATCAAGGTCGGCGACCGGACCGTACGGATGCAGCTCGCGGTGCGCACCGACGAGATGCAGCGCGGGCTCATGGGCCGGCGAGACTTGGGGCCGGATGACGGCATGATCTTCGTTTACGAGAAGCCGCAGCCGTTGAGCTTCTGGATGCGAAACACGCCCACGCCGCTCGATATCGGCTTCTTTGGGCCGGGCGGCGCGCTCCAGGAGATTTATCCGCTGCACCCCTTCGACGAGAAAAGCGTGAGTTCCCGCAGCGACCGGCTGCAATTCGCGCTCGAGGTGAACCAGGGCTGGTATCGCGACCGCGACGTGAAGCCGGGCGCGAAGCTCGACCTAAAGGCCCTGGCCGCCGCGCTGAAAGCGCGTGGTTTCGAGCCGCGGCGGTTCGGGCTGGAGGAGTAATGCCAAGTGCGATTCCTGGTGAGACCATTCGATTGCCTCCCTGGGAGCGCCGAGCTCCAGCTCGGCATCAATCGGCCGCAGGCCGAGCGGGAGCTCGGCGTTCCCAAGTCGGAACGTCCGGAAGCGGTTCGTAATGGGTAGACGTGGGCCGGATCAATTTTCTATGCGGTTCAAATTCATACCCATCTTGGCGCAGGCGATCGGCCTGCTGATGACGGCAACCGCGGCTTTGGCCGCCTCGGCTTCGAAGCCGATTCCGGAGTCGCTGAGGCCGTTCTTCGCCCCACCGGCCGAGTTTGCCGGCCAGTTCGGCCCGTACGCCTCGCCCTTGAAATTTTACGATGGGCGCCCGGTGTCATCCCCGGCGCAATGGCCCGCGCGCCGCGCGGAGATTCTCCAATACTGGCACGAACAACTTGGCCCCTGGCCGGAACTGCTGGCGAAGCCGAGGCTCGTGCTCGGCGAGAAACAGGACCGCGAGGGCGTCACGCAATACCGGGTGCAGGTCGAGATCGCGCCGGGCGTCATGCAGCACGGCTTCCTGCTGCTGCCTCCCGCCCGGTACACCGGCAAACGTCCGGCCGTGCTGGTGCCATTCTATGTGCCGGAAGTGAGCGTGGCCTATGCGGGACCGACGCCGCTCGAGGGGACGGCGAAGCGAATGATGGAAACCGGCAATCGCGGGGCGGGCCGCGACTTCGCGATCGCGTTATCCCGGCGCGGTTTTGTCACGCTCTCGATCGGCACGCCGGGCGACGATGCCCGCCTGCCGGACCTGCACGGGGCAAAGTGTCAGCCGCTGAGTTTCTACGCCTACCTTTCGGCGAACCTTCACACCGTGCTCGCCCAGCGTCCCGAGGTCGACGCGACGCGGATCGGCGTGATGGGACATTCCTATGGCGGAAAATGGTCGATGTTCGCCTCGTGCTTCTACGAAAAGTTCGCGGCCGCGGTATGGTCGGATGGCGGCGTGGTGTTCGATGAGGCGCGCGGCTCGGTCAACTACTGGGAGCCCTGGTACCTGGGCCTCGACGCCAAACTGACCCGGAAGCCCGGCCTCATCTCCGCGGACGCGCCGCGCACCGGACCGTACAAGAAGATCATCGAGTCGGGCCATGACCTGCACGAACTGCACGCGCTGATGGCGCCGCGGCCGTTCCTGGTTTCAGGCGGGTCGGAGGATTTCGTCGCGCGCTGGGTGCCGCTCAATCATGCGGTCGCCGTGAATCGCTTGCTCGGATACGAGAACCGCGTCGCGATGACGAACCGCAAGGATCACTCGCCGACGTCGGAGTCGAACGAGCAGGCGTATCAGTTTCTCGAACACTTCCTCGGACCGGTGCAATGAAGCGGGGCCCACGAAACACACGAAGGACACGAAAAGGACAGATAGTGCGCTTGATCAGGCCGATTGATTCAATCGCTGAATGCTGAGTCTTGTCCGAACCACGTTTCCGTCCGATGCCGGTGGTTTCGTGTGATTCGTGTGTTTCGTGGGCGCTCCGCCCGAATCGCTCCGCTTACTCCTTCGGAATTTCGTTGTCCGTCCGGAGCATCAACACCGGCGTCTTCGACTTCACCCAGACGTCCGCTTCCTTGAACTGCTTCGCCGGCACGGCTTCGAGGGCCTCGCCGACGGTCTTCACGGGGAGGAGGCGACCTTTCTTCGTCGTATTGTAGTCGTAGCAGCTCCGGAAAATTCGGTCCGTGGTCGTGGCGACGCTCTCGCTCTCGGGGATCTGCAGCACCCAGCCGACGAAGTCGTGTTTCGGCAGCCGGCCGTCGGGGTCGCTGATGAGGATCACCCACTGCTTCTTCACCGCCGGCGGCTTGTCGCCCTCCGCCGTGTCGGGCTGCACCGCGAGGTTCATCTCCTCGATGACGCGCCGGAGGACGGCGGGGGAGATTTCATTCTTCTTCAGAATTTCGGCGACTTTGTTGACCTCGATTTTCGGCATGGTGTTTGGGCGGCTGAGGGGCACGAATGGACACGAATGAGCAGCAATGTAAAGGTCGCCGGGTCGGAGGAGTGGTTCGACGTCGTGAACGAGCGAGACGAGGTCGTGCGCCGGGCTACGCGCCGCGAGGTGCACGCCACCGGTCTCTGGCACCGCGCGGTGCACGTCATGGTGTTCGACGGCGCGCAGCGCGTGTTGCTCCAGAAGCGTTCGATGCTGAAGGACCTTTCGCCCGGCCTCTGGGACTCTTCCTGCTCCGGCCACCTCGACGCGGGCGAGGACTACGACACGGCGGCGGGGCGCGAACTGGGGGAGGAGATCGGGATCCGGCTCGCCGACGGAGAGCGTCCCGCGCGCTGGTTCCGCATCGATGCGTGTGAACAGACCGGGTGGGAGTTCGTCTGGGTTTACCGGCTGAACTACGCCGGTTTGATCACGCTCGATCCACTCGAGATCCAATACGCAGAGTGGGTTACACCGGCGGAAGTTTCCGCCCGCGTGCTGGCTCGGCCGGACGAGTACTGCCCGTCGTTCAAGCTGATCTGGCCGCAGGTCGCGACGCGGCTACAACTCGGGTGAGGGCCGGTAGCGGCGGCCGGAGAGTCCGCCCGCGCCCTGGTTTTCGCTCAGACGTTTGATTTCCTCGAACTGCTTCTGGGTGATGAGTCGCCGCGGCACGCGTTTGGAGGCTTCGGCGATGAGCCGCTCCCGATCCTCGTCGGACGGTTCATGCGGTTCCCAGGGCGTGTGGTGTCCCTGGTGACGCGTCCACTCGATGTTGCCGCCATGAACCACGCTGTTGACCTGATAGCGGCGGCCCCTCCTCGTCCCGATTCCACCAGCCGAACTCGATGCTCATACCTGTGTTTCCGGCAAAGCTCAGACGGCGGCGAGCCGAAACGTGGCCTGCGTCGCGCCCAGCCGGAACTCGCCGGCCCGCGTTGCGATCGACCGAACGGTCACGGCCTCGGCTGACACGTCGACGCAACAGCCACCCAGAGGCGGACAGAACGACCCGGTGTTGATGACCGTCAAGCCGTCCGGCATCCGCCAGACGCCCGGGCGGTGGGTGTGGCCCGAAACGACAAACCGTGCGTCCGGGCGATGCCGGCGGGTGGCTTCGGCCGCGCCATGGGGAGCGTCTTGCCAGGCCCGGATGATCCGGAGGATGCGTTGCGGCGGCCAGACGGTGTCGGTGAGATAGTGCAACGCGTACTTGAGCTTGTTGCGCTCCGATTGATGGCGCTGCGGAATCGCGGCGGCGACCCGGCGAAACAGGGCGAGCCGGTGATCGAGATGCCCGTGAAGTTCGACCGGGAGGGAGCGAAATTCCTCGGCCAGCCTTCGCCCGATAAACGCGGCGTCATGACTCCAGGGCACGATGTCGTCGAAAAAGAGGTCGCCGTGGGTCACAAAGATCCGACCCTCCGCCAGATCCAGCCGGTGGTCCGGCGAGAAATCGGCGTCGTGATTGCCGGTCAGGTAGGTCACGCGACCGACCCGGGCGGGAAAGAATTCCATGATCTCGGCGCGACACTGCTCGGTGTGAACAGGTTGCGGACCGGGACGGGTGTCGAGCGTGTCGCCGTTGAGGACGAGGTGCTGAACGTTATCCAGCAGCGGGGAGAGTTGGGCTAGCCGGGTGACGCGACTCGCGTGATCGCCGAAATGGAGGTCGGATAGGATGCGGACGCGTTCGCTGGGCACGGTTGTGGTCCCGGACGATGGGGAAGGGGCGGCCGGAGACAACGCCCGGCTGCCAGATTGTGGTTGCGCCGGCTTGGGCGGCGCCTTTCCTCTGACCCCTCACTTCATTTACGACCATGCAAGAACAAGTCATCCTCGAGTGCACCGAAGCCCGTAAAGAGGGCAAGCCGGTCTCCCGTTACCTCACCTTCCGCAACAAGAAGACCGTCACGGAGCGCATCGAAAAGAAGAAATACAATCCGCACCTGAAGCGGCACACGCTGCACAAGGAAATCAAGTAACGGACTTCGTTCCGTGATCCGTCCAGCCGGGCTCAAAAGGCCCGGCTTTTGTATTTTGTAGGAGCGGCTTCACGCCGCGACTTTAGGTGAGACCTATCTTTGGGTCGCGGCGTGAAGCCG
>JBEIHL010000056.1:0-9204 GCA_040381375.1 Opitutaceae bacterium | reverse complement strand
GGTGATAGAGATTCGGAGCAGGCGCTATCTGAAGATCTCCTTCGAAAAGTTGATAGCGTGTGCCCTCCGGCGTGGCGCGGTAATCTTCCGCGGTCAGCAACTCGACAGCGGGGTGCGTGGATGGCATGACAGACAGTGTGGCGGCGAGGGGCGTGCTTTCAAAAAGCGAATCATCAGGCCGCGATAACGATGCGGGCCGAGGGGCGCGAGGACGGTGAGGAAGGGTATTTGGTCCGGAGCGGAAGCTCGCGGCGCAACGCCCAACCACGATCGTGGAGGAGATGGCGTTTCTCCTGCTCCTCGTCATCGACGATGACGCGCGATGCCAACGCCAAGGTAGATCACACGACCATCGCCAGATCGTGTTCGCGGGCTCCGTCATCCGACGCCCCGCCGGGGTCACGCAAGGGAATGGCCCCGCTCGTGAGGGAACATTTTTCCGGTGGTGCCAACTGGAGCTTCACCTTCACACGGCAGCCCACCACATTGACCGCGCAATGGAACTATCGCGGCCTCACTCGCGGCACCCCCAATCGGCCATGAAACGAAACTTGATCACCTGCGTCCTAGGCGTGGTGGTGGCGCTGCACGGTCTGGCTGCCGCCGGGCTGCGCGTGGGGCAGGCGACCGTTGACCTTACGCCGCCGCCGCTAATGCCGTTTCACGCCCCGCAGCGGCCGCCGTTCCCGGCGAGTCCGGCCGAGGGCGTGCACGATCCGCTGCTGGCCAAGGCGGTGGTCTTCGAGGTCGACGGCGTGAAGGCCGCGATCGTCGCGTGCGACATGACGAGTCTCCCGTTGCACCTGCACCAGGCGGCGCGCGAGCACGTCAGCCGGATCTGTGCGGTGCCCCCGGCGAACGTGATGATCACGGCGACCCACACCCACACCACCCCGAACATCCGTCCGCGATTCGCGCGCAACGCCACCCCGGAACAACGCAAGGTGATGGACGAGTACCTGGCGCGTTTGCCGCAACTGATCGCGGAGAGTGTGAAGAACGCGGAGGCGAAGTTGAGCCCCGCCACGCTCCAGGCCGCGATCGGCGAGGTGAAGGGCGTCGCGTTCAACCGGCGTTTCCTCATGAAGGACGGCACGGTGATCTCGAATCCAGCGAAGGGGCGCGACGAAGGCCTGGTCGACGTGAGGCGGGCCGCGGGTCCCACGGATCCCGCGCTGCCGATGCTCTACTTCGCCACGCCGGAAGGCCGGCCGATCGCGACCGTGCTCAACTTCGCGATGCACTTGGATACCACGGGCGGCCAGCAGTACTCGGCCGACTTTCCGTATCAGATCGCGAAGATCCTGCGCGATGTGAAAGGGCCCGACATGCTGACCCATTTCACGATGGGCGCGGCGGGCAACATCAACCATTACTACCTCCTCGACCCGAAACGTCCGCACCGGGTAAAAGGCTACGACGAGGCGGCGCGGATCGGTACGTTGCTCGCGGCGGAGGTCGTGCGCAGCTATCAGCGAATGGAAACACTCCAGGCCGGACCGCTGAAGATTTCCCGCGAGATCGTTCGGCTGGTCCTGCTGGAGGAAAAGGCGCCCACGATCGCGGCGCAGTTTGGCAACAAACCCACCTTCCACGATGGCGAGATCGGCTACACGCTGGTCGACGGCAAGTACGTGTTCGACGCCGAGGTGATGGTGATCGCACTGGGTGACGAGGCGGCGTTCGTCGGCCTGCCCGGCGAAATGTTCGTCGAGCTCGGCCTGATGGTGAAGCAGGGCTCGCCGTATCAGTACACCTTCGTCAACACCCTCGCCAACGGCGCAATTGGCTACGTCGCCAACCGCAAGGCGTATCGGGAAGGCAGTTACGGTGCCTCGACCGCGACCACCCGCTCCAATCCCGGTTCCGGCGAGGCGCTCGTCGAATCCGCTCTCCGCCAACTCGTCGCGCTCCGCGACATGAATCCCACCCCCTGATGATCTCCTCTCGTTCCGTTCGATCCGTCGCCTGCCGTGCTCTGGGTTTGCAGGTGGAGCGGCCTGTCCCCAGGCCGCTGGTTTGCCTTGAAACGCCATCCGTCCCGCCGGCGCACCTCCTGAAGCAGCGTGGGGACACGCTGCTCCACCTTGGAACCTCCGGTTTCCTCGGCGTCCTAACCGTGCTGGCGATGTTCGCCGCGCCGTCCCGCGTCATCGGGGCCGCGGCGCCCCGGCCCGCACTGACCTGGCACAATTTGTCCGCGTGGCCGCTGGAGGGCAAAGGCTGGACCGACACGAAGCACCGTCACGACCGGTTGCCGGCGCGGGCGGAAGGTGTCGTCCGGGCGCCCGTCTGGTCGCTCGCACAGGACTCGGCGGGCCTGCGGCTGCGTTTCGTTACCGATGCCGATGCGATCTCCGCTCGTTGGACCGTGCGCAAGCCGGACCGGCTCGCGCTGCCGCACATGCCGGCCACGGGTGTCAGCGGGCTCGATCTGTACGTGCGTGACGCCGGGGAATGGAAGTGGGTCGGAGCGGGCCGGCCCGTGAAGGGCACGACGGAGGCTTCGCTCGTGCGCGGACTCGCCAAGGGGACGAAGCGCGAGTTCCTGCTGCACCTCCCGCTCTACAACGGGGTCGAATCGATCGAACTCGGCGTGCCGCCGGGCACGGGGCTCGAAGCGGCGCCGGACCGCTACGCCACGCGGAAGCCGATCGTGTTCTACGGCACCTCGATTCTCCAGGGCGGCTGTGCGTCGCGTCCGGGCATGGCGTATCCGGCGATCATCGGCCGGGCGCTCGACTGGCCCACGGTCAATCTGGGTTTCAGCGGCAACGGCAAGACCGAGCCCGAGATGGCGAAGCTTCTGGCGGAACTCGATCCCGCGGCCTACGTGCTCGACAGCCTGCCCAATCTCGATGTCGCCGAAGTGAAGGCGCGGGTGGAACCGTTCGTCGCGACGCTGCGCGCCGCCCGCCCGGGCACGCCGATCGTGCTGGTGGAGAATGTGGCGTATTCGGACACCGGATTCGTCGAGGCGCGCCGGGTGAAGGTGGCCGAAGCGAACGCGTATCTGCGCCAGTTGTACGACCGGTTGAAGAAGGCCGGCGACAAGCAGCTTTACTACATCCCGGCCTCGCACCTGTTCGGCGGCGACGGCGAAGACACCGTGGATGGCGTGCATCCGACCGACCTCGGTTTCCTGCGCATGGCGCGGGGCGCGACGCCCTTCATCCGGGAGGCGCTCGCGGGCTCCGGCCAGACGGTGCCGGCCGAGGACGGGTTTGTGGCGCTGTTCGACGGCAGGACGCTGGATGGCTGGCAGCCGCATGACGGCATGCCGCCGCTGCACCTCGCGGGCAAGTGGACGGTCGAGGACGGCATGCTCGTGGGCGCGCAGGACCCGCCGGGCAAGGGCGGACTGCTGTGGGTCGAGCGTCCGTTCAAGGATTTCATCCTGCGCCTGCAGGTGAAGATGGTCTATCCGATGGACACCGGAATTTTTGTTCGCGTCGGGCCGGACGGTCGCAGCCACCAGATCACGCTCGACTGGCGCCAGGGTTCGGACGTCGGAGCGATCTTTATCCCGTTTGTCGGTCACGGCTACGTGCAGCGTAACCCCGAGGGCGCGCGGCTCATGCGCCCGGATGCCTGGAACGACGTCGAGGTCCGGGTCGAAGGTGAACCCGCGCGCATTCGCGTCTGGCTGAACGGACACTTCCTCACCGATTTCCAGCACACGGAAAAGAGCTCCATGGGACTTCCGCCGCAGGGTGGCATCGCGCTGCAGGTGCATCCCGATATCCCAAACGTCACCGTCTGGAAACCGGGTGAAGTCGTCCGCTTTCGCCAAATCCGCATCAAGGAACTGCCCTGAATCGCATCATTATTCCATGGATACACGTCATCGCCTCCGGGGTTCGCCCCGCCGCCTCCTTTCGCTGTTGGCCGGACTTATCTTGCCCGGGCTCGGGCTCACGGTGGCCGGCGCCGCGGGCGCCGAGCGGCCCAACATCATTTTCATCCTGGCCGACGACGTGCGTTGGGATGATCTGAGCGCGACCGGTCATCCCTTTGCGCGGACGCCGCACATCGACCGGATCGCGAAGGAAGGCGTGATGTTCCGCAATGCGTTCGCGACGACGGTCATTTGTTCGCCAAGCCGCGCGAACATCCTGACCGGACTGCAGACGCGCGCGCACGGCATCATCGACAACACCGATCGCAGCCCGCAGACCCACCGACTCGCAACGTTTCCGCAGGTGATCCAGCGGGCGGGCTACGAGACGGCGTTCGTGGGCAAGTGGCATATGGGCAACGACGACACCCGCCGGCCCGGCTTCGACCATTGGGTATGCCTCAAGGGACAGGGTTCGACGTTCGATCCGGACCTGAATGTAAACGGGACCGCGCTGAAGGCGAAGGGCTACGTCACGGACGTCCTCAACGCGCGGGCGCTCGAGTTCCTGAAGGCGAAGCATGCGAAACCCTTCCTGCTCTATTTGGCCCACAAGGCGGTGCATCCGGAAACGGTGCAGCGCGCGGACGGTTCGCTGTCCGATCCTACGCTCTCGAATTTCATTCCGGCCGAGCGGCACAAGACGCTTTACGCCGGAGCCAAGATTCCGCGCCGGCCCAACGCCCTCGAGGCGCCCAAGGGCAAGCCGGCGCTGCTCCGGACGCTTCCCGGCCTCGAGCCGTTGGGACCGAAAACCGGGTCGAGCGACGAAGTGATTCTGAACCGCCTGCGGATGCTCGCGGGAATTGATGAAGGCGTCGGTGAGATTCTTCAGCACCTTGAGGCGTCGGGTCAGCTCGAGCGCACGCTGATCGTGTTCACCAGTGACCACGGTTATTTCTACGGCGAACACGGTCTGAGCGTGGAGCGCCGGCTCGCTTACGAGGAGGGAATCCGGATTCCGTTGTTTGTCCGCTATCCTGCTTTGATCAAGCCGGGCACCCGCCGGAACCAGATGGTGCTGACGGTCGACTTTGCGCCCACGCTCATCGAAGTGGCGGGCGGCGCCGTCCCTGCCGGCCTGCACGGCAAATCCTTCGCGCCGCTGTTCGCGGCGAATGGCCCGGCGTTGCGCGAGGCGTTCCTCGTCGAACATTTTTCGGAGAACGTGTTTCCGCGCACGCGCCAGATGGGTTACCGGGCCATCCGGTCGGAGGCGTGGAAGTACATTCACTACGTCGATCTCCCGAACGCGGACGAGCTCTACGACCTGAACCGCGACCCGTACGAAATGCGGAATCTGATCGCCTCGGCGGGTCATGCGCCGGAGCTGAAGCGCCTGCGCGACGAGCTGGCGAAGTTGGAAAAGGAGGCGGGGCCGGGTCCGAGGTAGGGTTGCCCAGGGAGGAAGAGCCTTCCTGGGAGCGCGGCCGTCCCCGGCCGCAGGATCGAACGATGCGGACGGGGGCGTCCGCGCTCCCAGGGCGGAATTTCCATCCACGCACCCTTGCGCCGCGCTCTGCGGAGTCCTTTCATCGCGCATGCTCCGGCCCCGATCGTCCCGCGCAGCGGCGCTGTTTGTCGTACTCGCCACCTTCGTATCCATTGGCGACGCCCGCACGCTGCGCCTCTTCCATGTCGGCAACAGCTTTTCGAACAACGCGACCCGCCTGCTGCCCGAGCTGGCGAAGAACGGCGGCCACGAGCTGATCATCGGGCGCGCGGTGACGGGCGGTTGTTCGCTCGAGCGGCATTGGAATGCGGTCGAGGCGTTCCTCGCCAATCCCGACGATCCGAAGGGGAAAATCTACAGCGGAAAATCGCTTTGGGATAACATCCGCCTCGGCACCTGGGACGTGATCACGGTGCAGCAGAATTCGATGAATTCGACGGACTACGGGACGTACCAGCCGTACGCCTCGAAACTGCACGCCCATCTGAAGAAGCTGCAGCCGACGGCGGAGGTCGTGATTCACCAGACGTGGGCCTATCGCACGGACGCCGCGGTGTTCGGCCAGATCGGCGGCGGGAAGAACGCGACCAGCCAGAAGGAAATGTGGGAACGTTCCCGGGCCGCTTACTGGCAACTTGCGCGGGATCTGGGCGCGCGGGTCATGCCGGTGGGCGATGCGTTCTGGCGCGTGGATTCGGATCCGCACTCGGGTTACCGCGTGGATACGCGCTTCGAGGCGAAGACCGCGGAGCATCCGGCGTTGCCGGTGCAGGAAAATTCCCTGCATGTCGGCTATCGTTGGAACGCGCAGAAGAAACTGGGCAAAGATGCCAACCACGCGAACGTGGCCGGTGAGTACCTGGGCGCGCTCGTGTGGTACGGCTTCCTCTTCGAAGAGTCGCCCGAGAAGCTCACCTACGCACCGTCAAGCGTGGCGCCAGAGTTCGCCGCGCGCCTGCGCAGGGTGGCGGCGCAGATTTTGCAGGAAACGGCAGACGCCAACCGCCGCGTCGTTTCGTCCAAGGCGACACAAGTCCGCTAGTCCGGCATGAAAAAACTTCCTCCCACCATGAATGAACGCCCTGATCGTCCCGTCACTCCAACCCTGAGCCGTCGGGCGCTGTTGCAGCGCAGCGCGCTGGGCCTGGTTGGTATCTCGGCCCTCAACCTTGTTGGCGGCTCGAGCTTGGTGGCGGCAGAGAAGAAAAAGGCGGCGGCGGCGGCGGCTCCCGCTGGCGGCTTGCCCCCGCTGCACCGGTTTCCGCGCATGGTGCAGGAGTACTATGTGCGGCGGGTGCGGGAGACGGAACGGACGGGCGAAGCGCGGCGAGCGCAGTTGCGCACCAAGGCCGATGCGGAAGCGTACAGCCGCGACGTGCGGGAGAAGATCCAGCGGTGTTTCGGGCCGCTGCCGGCGAAGACGCCGTTGAACGCGCGGGTCACGCGCGCGCTGGAACGCGACGGCTACCGACTGGAGAACGTCATCTTCGACAGCCGTCCTGATTTCCCGGTGACGGCAAACCTCTACGTGCCGACCGGCCGGAGCGGCAAGTTGCCGGGCGTCGTGGCGACATGCGGGCACTCCAACAACGGCAAGGCAGCGGATGCCTACCAGTCGTTCGCGCAGGGTCTGGCGCGGCAAGGATACGTCGTGCTGATCTTTGATCCGATGGGCCAGGGCGAGCGCATGCAACACGTCGACGCGAACCTGAAGCCGCGTTTCGGCGTCGGTACCGGCGAACATCTTTATGTCGGTGCACGCCTCACGCTGATGGACGAATTCATCGGCACGTGGTTCGTCTGGGACGGGATTCGGGCGGTCGATTATTTGCTCA
The DNA here is from genome assembly GCA_040381375.1 of Opitutaceae bacterium. GTDB lineage: Bacteria > Verrucomicrobiota > Verrucomicrobiia > Opitutales > Opitutaceae > ER46. Next base: position 2,018 of record JBEIHL010000056.1, on the reverse strand, counting down.
CGCGCCCCGAAGTGGACCCGAAGCACATCGGCCTCACGGGCAACTCGGGCGGCGGCACGCAGGCGGCGTGGCTGCTCGCGCTCGAACCGCGTTTCACGATGGCGGCGCCGAGCTGTTTCATCACGACGTGGCGCCGGAACATCGAGAACGAGGAGGCGGCCGACCATGAACAGTGTCCGCCGCAGGTGCTCGCGCTCGGCCTGGATCACTCCGATTTCCTGGCGGCCTTTGCGCCGAAACCGCTCATGGTCCTTGGACAGGAAAAGGATTTCTTCGACGCCCGCGGCCTCGAGGAAGCGTACGGCCGGGCGAAAGCGCTTTATCGCCTCTTCGGGGCCGAGAAGAACGTGGAGCTCTTCATCGGTCCGGATTACCACGGCTACCATCAGCCCAACCGCGAGGCGATGTACGGCTGGTTCAACCGGCAAACCGGGATCGCGACCGGACAGATGGAGCCCGCGATCAAATTGGAAAAGGAGGCGGACCTGCTCTGCACGCCCAAGGGCCAGGTGGCGGAGGCCAATCCCGCGACGGCATTCAGCCTGACCCGGGAGCAGGCGCGGCAGTGGGCAAAGTCTCGGGGCGAAGCGCGGGGCGACCGGCTGCGCACCGCCCTGTTGTCCACGTTGAAACTTCCGGCGCGGTCGGCGGCGGTGCCCGACTATCGCATCCTCCGCCCAATGTCCGGTCGCGCCTATCCCAAGCGCAACGCGGCCACCTACGCGCTCGAGACCGAGCCGGAAATTCAAACGATCCTCTACCGGCTGAGTGACACTCCGCTCACTTCGCGGCCGCCGCGGGAGGGCCGTCGGGCCGTGCTTTACGTGTCGCATCGGTCGGCCGACGACGAGTTGCGCTCCGAGTCGCTCATCAAGGACGTCATCACGGCGGAGCCGGCGGCGGCAATCTTCGCTTGCGACGTGCGCGGCGTCGGCGAGTCCCAGGGCGTCGTGGGTACGCGGGACACGTTCACGCCGTATGGCGCCAACTATTTCCACGCGGCGACCGGACTCATGTACGACTACCCCACCGCGGGGCAGCGTACGCACGATCTCTTGCGGGTGATCGACTGGCTGGGCTCGCTCGGCCACGACGACGTGCACGTAGTCGCGCGCGGGTGGGGCGCGATTCCCGCTACGTTTGCCGCGGTGCTGCACCGGGCGGTGACGCAGGTGACGCTGAAGCACGCGCTCAGCAGTTATGCGGCGATCATGGAGACCGAAGCCTACCAATGGCCGCTGCCGCTGCTCGTGCCGGGTGCGCTGAAGGCCTTCGACTTGCCGGATTGCTATGGGGAACTGGGCGCGAAGAAATTGCGCCAGGTTGAGCCGGTGGACGCCGCGGGCGTGCCGGCCTGAGGAACGGAGTCCCGGGTGGAGCGGCGTGTCCCCGCCTCGCTCGCCGGGGGGCTGAATTTTCCTTGCCCCGCGCGTCGGTCAAATTAAGTAACCGGTCGGTTAACTGAGGGCGGTTCGAAGTTGGACCGCCGCCCGGGCTCACGCGAACGACTACTCCCATGGCAACCCCACAGTCCCGACGGAAATTCCTTCAGACCGGTTCGGTCGCCCTGGCGGCGTCGCAGTTGCCCCTGGCGGCGGGCGCGGCTGAGTCCGAGGGCGGCAAGCTCGCCAAGGACGGCGGCACCCGGGCGGTGAGCGGGAAGGCCGGGGCGCGCGTACGTTGGGGTGACGCGGAAAAGGCGCAGCTCGCGGCCGCCGTCGACCAGCCTTCGCTTTTCTACTGGGCGGGCGGCAAACCGAACCGGCAGACCGCGCTCTTCATCGAGCGCTTCAAGGAGTACTGCCCGCGCGAATACGTGGCGACCTGTTCCTCCGGCACGGCGGCGCTGCACATCGCGGTGGCGGCGGCCGGCATCGGGCCGGGCGACGAGGTGATCACGACGCCGATCTCCGATATCGGCACGATCGCCGGGATCCTTTTCCAGCAGGGTGTGCCGGTGTTTGCCGATCTCGGCGCCTCGACGTACAACCTCGATCCGCGGGCGGTCGAGCGGGCGG
>JBEIHL010000055.1:0-9264 GCA_040381375.1 Opitutaceae bacterium | reverse complement strand
GGTCAAATTTCATCCGGCGCGTGCTCCCGTCCTCCAGTTCCGCCACGATCTCAATGGTCGCGCGCTGAAACCCCTCCTCGCCGAGCGCCGAACCGAGAATCACGGCGGCGTCCTCGATGGCGTTGGTATCCACCTTCGACTTCGGGTCACCCAGCAGACGGATCAAGGCGGACCGGAGCTCGCGATCCCGCAGGAAGCCCACGCCGTCCACGGTGAGCCGGACGCTGTCGCCCGACGCGCCCTCGGCCATCGACACCACGACCAGGCTCCAGAGGAAGACGAGTCTCCAACCTATCCTGGCGGGGCGGCGGCTACGGTTTTTCATCGCGTTTCACCACGGGCCTCCGGCCGCCGAACACCCGCCATTTCGTACCGGCATTGTACTCATCGAATTCGTTGTACTCCCCCGTGACCGTCCAGCGGTCCGACAACTGATATTCGAATTCGTACGTCTCCCGGCCCTGGCGCGAAACTTTCTCGCCTGACATCAGGGTCAGTCGGTCCGCTTCCGCCGCATCCGCCCCGAAGCTGTTCAGCAGACTCTGCCCGAGGAAGAGACCGATGTTCGCCGCCCGCTGCGTGGACGTGCGCGCGATCTCGTTTCCGGGCGCCGTCCCCGCCATGACCATCAGCAAGACCTGTTCGGCGTCGAGGGCCGGACTGGAGGAAAACAACACGGTCGGCTGGGACGCCGGACCCTCGATCTCGATGCCGAGCTCGTACCCGTACCTTCGACCCGTCCCCCGAACGTATACCTCGGGTTCGAAGGCATCGAGTTCGGTGAGTCGCACCGTGCCCTGCGTCACGGCGAAACTGGCGAACGGCATCTTGATGCTGCCTTCGTCGATCGATACTTCGCCGATCGCCCGGGGTTCACCGAGCGTGCCGCTGAGACGCACCCGCGCCGAGGCGACACCGGTAAAAACCGGAATGCGCACGCGCATGAATCGGTTGCCCGTCACTTCGATGGCGAGCGCCCACGTGTTCAGGGGCGCCGTCTCGACGGCAAAGTACGGCGGCCGCCGCGTCGGGCCCGCCCCTCCCTGCGGCAGCAACGCGCGCAGGTCGGACAGGAAAAGGCTGTCGCGCAACTTGACCGTACCGCTCAACCGCGCCGGCCCCGGAGTGGACGGCGTGGTCAATTGCAGATCGAGGTCGCCGCGGAGCAGCAGTCCGGTCTGACGGACAAACGGCAGGTTGCGTCCGCTCAAGGTGAGATCGAACCGCGGAGTGCCGTCGTCGCCCAGCGCCACCTCGCCTTCCAGCTTGACGGGCTGGCCGCCACTGAGAGCCGAAACCTTCTCGAGCGTGAAGCGACGGCCGTTCAGCCGGACATCCGCGCTGATCTCTTGCAGGATGCCGAGTGGGCCGAGCGGCCGCGACGCCGCGTCACGCAGGCGCACGAATCCCTCCACGCCGCCGTTGCGGTACCGCACGTCCGCCTGAATCCGTCCCTTGGGCGCGATCGCCGTGGGCAACAGCCGCGCGAACGCCGCCAGGTCCGCGTCCTCGATCGTCAACTGCAGGTCGGCACCGTTGCGGGCCACGGGGAGCGGGCGATCCAGCAGGTCGCGCCAGCCTTCCTCCGGCACGGGCAGCCGGCCCTGCGCGCGCACGGCCTGCCCGGCCACGCGCACGTCGAACCGAGTCAGGTTCAACCCCCGGCGGTCGCCGTCGATCTCGACCGCAAGATCCTCGATCACCGGCAGCGGACGCGTCGTCCAACGGGGCGAGACCTCAACCCGCACCGCGCGGAGCGTCGCCCGGCCTTCGGGCCGTTCCCAGGTGCCCCCCAGCTTCGCGTCCACTTGGGGATCCTGCAGCGCGAGGCCGGAAAGAGAGGCCATCTTTTCCCAAAAAACGCCATGCGGAGCGACCGTGGCCTCGAGGCTCAGCGCACCCGCGGGGTCGATGCGCCACGGCGTCGGGCCCGAGGGCAGCCACACGCCGGGCAAACGTCCGCGGGCGTCGACGACTGTTGTGCCGGACTCCGTCACGCGCACCGCCTCGATGTTCAAACCCTCCGCCGCTCCGCCCCCCCGGACGTCGATCAGCGCGGTGCGGCCGTCGCCGATCTCGAGCGCCACGGACGTATCCAAAGTAAACTGCGCCGGACCACGATCCCACCGTCCCGCCAGGCCGAGTCGCACGACCGTCCACGCGGGACCCGGCAACGGCACAAAGTCGCGCAGCCAGGCCGCCGCGATCCGCTCGCCCGCCAGCTCGATTCGGCCCGCAGCTCCCAGCGTCACCGCGCCGCGGATACGCCCATCCGGCCCGGCCAGCTCCACCGCCTCGATGCCGAGCGCAGGCCGCAAGCGCACGACCGCCGGCGCGGCCAGGGCCAGCCGTACGGCTCCGTCCTGGCGCAACGCCACCTCCGTCAACGTAAGTCCCGACAACTCGGCGGTGCCCCGCGCGGTGATCTCGGATGCCCCGGCCCGCGCCCCGGCGCTCCAGGTCTCGATCTTCGCGCCCACGCCGCGCCACTCGCCGCGGATCGCGAGCGGCTGCACGCGGGGCAACGTGACGTTTTCGGCCTGCAGCTCACCGCGGTGCGCCAGTTGATCGACCGGTCCCTCGGCGCTGGCCTTGAGCTGTACCACGTCAAACCCGGGCTGCGCCGGCAGCCAGCGGGCGAAGGAACCGCGGCGCAGCTCTCCTTCCACGCTGGCGGCGAGCACCTCGCGTCGGCGGAAGTCCCAGCCGCCGCGCCACGTGATCGAGCCGCCTTCCTCCGGGCGCACGGAGGCGGTCAGAATCTCCAACCGGGGCCAGTCGAGTCGTCCCCGCGCCGCGGCCGCCGCCAGTTGAAACTCACCCGCCCGGATCGCTTCGGCGGATACCGCAAACTCCACGCTCGGCGCTTCCGACCCGCCGGACACCAGCTTCGCCTCACCCGCCACCGAGCCCCGGGCCGGCAGCCACGGCAATTGGGCGAGGTCGGCCTGCAGCGTGAAACGTGCTCCCCCCTCGCGAATGCGCCCGGTGCGCTCCACCACCACCGGCTCGGTGAGCAACGCGGTCACGCCGGGCACCAGGACCCGCAGCGACTCGAGCGTGAACGCATTCGCGTCACCGGCGCCCCGCAGCGTCACTTCGAGCGGAGGGATCGCCTTGCCTTCCACCGGCACCCCGACGGCAGAAACGTCGACGGTGAGGCTCGGATTTTTCCAGGCGAGGTTCACCGCCCCGCGCACCGTGGCGTACGTTCCGCCGAGCCGGAACTTCGCCCCGTCCACCGCCCACTCGCTCGAGCGCAACGTCCCTTCCGCCGGCAACCACCCGCGGGGTCCGAAGGACGCTCCCACGGCGGCACGTTGACTCCAGAGCTCGGCGGCGCCGCTCACGCCGGAGCCGTGACTCGTGAGTTTCGCCGCGATATCTCCGTCCACCGCTCGGACGGCCACCTGAATCAGGTCTCCGTCAGCAAAGGCTGCCGTCCCATCGGCCGTCACGCCCCGGAACGTCAGGTCGTCCACGCTCAGCTCGCGGCCATTCCACGTCGCGCCGGCGAGGCGCAGTTCGTCGCCGGTCCAGCGAACGACGCCCGCGCCGACGCTCGCCTGCGGGAGCCACTCGCCGAGCCGTTCGGCAATCCGCTGCAGCAGCGTGCGCAGCGGCATCCAACCGCGAGGTTGGTCCGGATCCGCGCGCCGCGTCGACGGCGCGATTTCCACCCGCCAGGTCCCGACGTTGACGGCAGCATCGCGACCCCGCCAGTGCCGCCACAGCCACCACAGCGGCGTATCGGCCTCCACCCGCGCGGCCGAAACGCGAACGGGGCCAACCGCCACCTCGACGTCGCGCAGCGCAAACCGGCTGTATCCAATCCGTTCATATGCCCCGACGGTGTAGCCTTTCCAGCGGGCCACCCGCGGCAGGGCGGCGCCGAGCCACCACGGCACCGTGGCCGCGAGCAGCAAGGTGGAGGCGGCCAGGGTGGCGAAAATCAGAATGAGGCGGCGCATGGGACGAACGACCGCCCGTGCCGCGTCAGGCCGCCGTGGCCAGCCCGCTGCGTTGCAGGAGCGCGTTAAGGTCCGGATCCCGACCCATGAACTGACGGAACAGTTCCGCGGGGTCCTCCGAATTGCCGCGACTCAGGATCTTCGTCACGAATTCCGCCCCCACCTTCGGATTGAAGATACCCTCGCGCTTGAAACGGGTGAACGCGTCCGCATCCAGGACTTCGGCCCACTTGTAGGAATAATATCCGGCCGCGTACCCCACCGGGTCGGAGAAGACATGGGTGAACCGTTTCACGATCGTCGGAGCCGGCGGCTCGGTCGGCACGAGGCAATCCGCGATCAGCGCACGCACCACCGGCTCGACGTCCGCCTGGCCCGCGAACTCCGCCGTGCGCATGTGCAACAGCAGGTCCATGCGGGCGAGCGCCATCTGGCGCATGGTGGCGGCCGCGGACCGGAAATTTTTCGCCGCTGTCATCCTGGCGAAGATCTCCGCGGGGATCGTCGCACCCGTCTCATGATGCCGGGCGAAGAGGTCCAGGCTCTCACGCTCCCAGGTCCAGTTCTCCATGATCTGCGAGGGCAGCTCGACGAAATCCCAGGCGACATTCACGCCGTTCAGCGACTTGATCTCCACTTCGCCGAGCAGGTGGTGCAGCAGGTGCCCGAATTCGTGGAAGATCGTCTCCACTTCGCGATGGGTGAGCAGCGCGGCGCGGCCGGCGGCCGGCGGAGTCAGATTGCCGCAGATCAGCCCGAGGTGCGGGGCGCGAGTGCCGTCCGGCCGCGGTCCGCCGGTGATCAGATAATTCATCCACGCGCCGCCCCGCTTCGATTCGCGCGGATGCCAGTCGGCGTAGAACGACCCGAGATGCCGTCCGCCCTGATCGAAGAGATCGTAGAACTTCACTTCGGCATGCCAGGTCTCGACACCCTCGCGCGCCGCGACGCGCAGGCCGAAGATCCGCTTCACCAGCTCGAACATGCCGTCGATCACGGCGTGCATCGGGAAGTACGGCCGCAGGGCCTCCTCGTCGAACGCATAGCGGTCGCGCCGCAGCCGTTCGCTCCAGAACAAGATTTCCCACGGGGCGAGGCGGCGGGCGGGCGTGCCGGTTTCCCGCGCCCGGAATTCCTCGAGTTCGCGACACTCGCGGGCGAACGGCCCGGCCGCGCGGGTGTGCAGGTCATTGATGAAATCGAGGGCCCGCTGTCCGGTTTTCGCCATCCGGCGCTCCACCGCGAAATCGGCGAAGTGCGCCAGGCCGAGCAGCGCGGCCTTTTCCGCCCGCAGCGCCAGGATACGATTGATGAGGGCGGTGTTGTCGTGGGGCGGCCGGGAGCCCACCTGACTCGCCGCCGTCCACATTTCCCGCCGCAACCCCTCGTCCTCGAGGTAGGTCATGAACGGCTCCTGCGAAGGCATTTGCAGGGTGAACCGCCAACCGGCAATTCCCTTCCGCTCCGCGCTCGCCCGCGCGGCCGCCCGCGCGTGCTCGGGCAGACCCTGCAGACGGGCTGCCTCCGTTTCACCGACGACGAACTGCCAGGCATTCGTCGCATCCAGCACGTGCTCGGAGTACGTCTGGGTGAGCTGGGCGAGTTCGCTTTGGAGCGCCTCAAGCCGAGTCCGCTTCTCCGGGGACAGATCGGCACCGGCCTGCCGGAAATCCTTCACCGTTTCATTCAGGAAGCGCCGGTGGATGCCCGTGAGGCCAGCGGCAGCGGGGGAGTTCGCGAAGGTCCGCAGGCGCTCCCACAAGGCCGAGTTCAACGGGATGCCGGCATAGAACGCCGAGACGCGGGGCAGCATCGCGTTCTGCGCCTCGCGCAGGGCGGGCGAATCCGCAACCGACTGCAAGTGGGTCACCTTGCCCCAGGCCACGGTGAGTTCCTCGGTGGCGTGTTCCAGGGCCAGAAACGTGTTCTCGTACGTGAGTGACGCCAGATCCCGCGCCGCGATCGACGCAATCGACGCCTCGGCCCGGACCAAGGCGGCGTCGATCGCGGAAGCCACCAGCTCGGGCTTGAGCGCCGACCATCGAATATGAAAGTCAGAGTCGAGAAACGGATTTACGGCCATAGGGCGCAAAAACCGGCCCCTGAGCCCCAATGTCAAATCGCAAACGCAACCCCTACCACGTGGAGCTGGCCCCGGCCGAAACCTGCCGCGGCGACGCCGGCACGGCCGGAACGTCCTGATAAGCACTGTCCCAGAGGTTGTCGACGTAGACCGAGAGCTCGATTTCCGGCCGACCCGGCATCCGGTAGGACAGCCCGGCCGCCCCTGCAACTGCCTCATCCCCACCGATCAGCCTGAGGGAATTGTCCGCCTGAATCCGCGCCGCGTGGTCGAGCCGCAATTCAAATCCATGCCCCAGACGGACGGTCAGCGCCGCCGTCAGCCGGTGGCGCGCATAGTTGAGCGCGTAGAAACTGGCATCAACCGGCGCACCCCGATAGTCGGGCGACTTCGTGAGCGCGGTATAGCCAAGAACAAAATCCGCCGGGGCCCACGATCGGCGTGCGACCAACTCGAAGCCCGCGACATCGAGGTCGACCGCGTTGGCGGTGCGGGCCGTGAAGCCCCGACGAAACGTCCAGTCCACCAGCGCGTCGTCGCGCCGGCCGAAGACCCCGGTTTCCACCTGCCAGCCGGCGAACTGGCCCTCGACTCCCAACTCCAGCGTGTGAGCACGCTGCCGGCCGAGGTTGCGATTGCCGCGAAACAGCCCCGCCGCCGCGCTCGAGTTGAGCGCCGTGTAGGACGCCAACTGCGTGGTCTTCGCGTAGCCGACATGCACGCGGCGCAATCCGGCCGAAGCGAACTCCCGCGCCACTTCCAGCACCGGCGAAAACGCGCCGCCGTCACGATTGGAGCCGTCGTGCGCCACCCCGGCCTTGACCGTCGTCCGAGCGCCGTCCGCCGCAGCCCAGGATTTCTCGGGTACCAACGCCACGCGGGTCAGGGTGCGCGAGCGGTAGCGGCCAAACGTCAGCGAGGTCGACTCGAGTTCGTCCGCCAGCGCCTCCGCGCGAAAATTGAGGACCGTCGCGCCCCAGGTGCGACGTCCGCCGATCGCCGCGCCGGAAACCCAGGTGGTGTGCTGAAACGGATGCACCGGCCCCAAAGGCGCGAAGCGGTTGAAAGCGTAGTCGTCCTTGTTGCGCCGATGGTAAGCCCCGGCTTCGACGAATTCGCCCGGGCCCAGCGTGGCGCGGTGATTCAGCACGAAGAGGCTCGTCTGCAGGTTCTCGGTTTCGTTCGAGTTGAAAGGCGTATAAAGATTCGGCCAGCCGAAGCGTTTGCCCTGATAGCCGGCCACGAGATCGGTCTGGCTGTCGCGCGTGGACGTTTGCAGGCGCAGGTTGGCGCGTTCGAATTCGTGTTCGCCATATCGCACCGCGCCGTCCGATTCGGACCGGGCGAGCGCGAGGTCGATTCCGAAGCGCCGGCCGCCGGCGGAGGGCGCACTGAAGAAACCCTGCTGCAGTTCGCCCCGTCGAAACCCGTTCTCGCCGAATCCGAGCGCCGCAAACCCTCCGGTCCGCCCGGGTCGCCAGTGCTGGCTCACGGCTCCGGTCGTGGCGTTGGCGGCACCGAGGATCAGGCCGGCCCCCGTCATGATCTCCGGCGCGGTGAGCAAACCTGGTGCTACCGGCAGTTCAGCCAAATAATGCCCGGTCTGCGGATCCGATATCGTGAGCGCCCCGAGTCGATAGCCGGTCGTCTCGAAAATCCCGCCTCGCAACGTGAGATCGGCCTGCCCCTCGGCCAGGTTGCGACCGTGCACATCGACGCGCGGCTCATAGCGCAACGCCGTCACCGGCATCGCAAACGTACCGGCGGGAGATTGATTCGCCACGCGCGGCGAGTGAATCGTAAGTCCCGGCAACTGCACCGCGCTTTGAGCGGCCAGACCGGCGGGAAGCACTCCGAAGAGCAGCACAGCGGCTTTCATCCGCCGCATCGCTACCGGTCGTCTTTACAAAAACAAGCCTTTGTTCGCCCATTTTGCCGCTTTTGCTTAACAAGCAGGTCAGGGCACGAAAAACCCCGACACGTTGGCCGGGGTCGCGGAGTGGAGATCGAGCAGATCTTACTCGTCGCCGTCGTTGCCAATGGCCTCGACCGGGCAGCCCTCGAGGGCCTCCATGCATTGAGCGACTTCATCTTCGGAGGTCGGCTGCTTGTGCACGAAGGAATAGCCGCCCTCGTCATTGCGGGTGAAAAACGATGGCGCGGTCTCACGACAGAGATCGCAGTCGATGCACTGCTGATCGACGTAAAACTTTCCCCCGGTGTTGCTGGGCCATTTTTCAGCTTTGTTCGCCATAGGTATTTCCCCGCACAAAGAGGCGATTCCGAAATGCTGTCAAGCGGCCAAGCACCATGGCGCCAACCCGTGAGGATAGTACCACAAATCACGCCCAGTTCCCGAGGAGGCGGCTTGTGTTTGCGGGTCGTGCCGCTACGCTTTCGCCGATGCTTTCGGACCGGCCCTACATGCGGGGGGATTACCCGCGGGAGAAGACTTCTGCACTCACCTGGCTCCTGTCGGCCATCATTGGCGGATTTCTCCTGCAGGTCGTTTTCGGCTCGAATTGGCTCAGCGGTGGCGGGGGACGGATTGAACAGGCGCTGGGTCTGACGGTGAGTTCGCTCCAGCAGGGCCGGGTCTGGACGCTCTTGACCCACGCGGTGCTGCACAGTCCCGGGTTTATTTTCCACGTGATCGGCAACGGCCTCGCCCTCTACTTTCTGGGGCGCGAATTGATCCCGATTTTGGGGCCGCGGCGATTCCTCGGCGTGTATGTGGCGGCCACCCTCGTTGGCGGACTCGCCTGGGCGACCACCCACTGGCACCTGGGCGCCGGGCAGCACTTCGGCTCCACGGCGGCGGTCGTCGCGTTGTTCGTGGTGTTCGCATGTTTCTATCCGAACCAGCCGATGACGTTTCTGCTCTTTTTCGTCGTGCCGGTGACGATCAAACCGAAGCACGTGGTTTTCGCGCTCGCCGCCTTTGCCGCGACCGTCCTCTTCGTCTACGAAATTCCCGGCAACCCCCTTCCCTTCGACATGTCCATCTCGAGCTCTGCTCATGTCGCCGGCATCTTCACCGGGTTGGTGTATTTTCGCTTCGTGCATGCGGCTCGGTGGTTCAATCCCGAAGACCGGGCGGCGCCGGCGACGACGCGCTGGCTGAAGCGCAGCCCGAAGCCCGACGCCCTGCTGGTCGCCGCGGAACCCGAGTTGGTACCACCCCCGCCGTCGCGCGCCGACCTGCGGGCG
>JBEIHL010000054.1:0-9362 GCA_040381375.1 Opitutaceae bacterium | reverse complement strand
CCCGGCCTTCATGCGGCCGGCGAAACCGAGCACATTGCGATACTGGGTCAGCGCCTCCGCGGAACGGGACTGGCGCTCGTGCCAGCGCGCGAGGTGGAACGCCGCCTGGATCGCCAGGCCGAAATCCAGCGCGTCGCGTCCAAGCGGTTTGCTCGCGGCCACGCTCGGCTCGTCCAGGCGAAGCCGGGCCTCTTCCAGCGCCAGCGCCGCCCGGTAGGCCGCCGCGGCCAGGTCCGGTTTGTTCTCGGCTTCGTGGCAGACGCCGAGCATCGCGAGAGCGCGGGCGTCGAGCGGGTCCAGGGCCCGCGCGCGGTTGAGATAGCCGCGGGCTGCGTCCCACGCCGTCCGGTCGATGCGCCGCCAGGCGAGACGGAGCAAGGGCGCCGACGTGGTGTGATAGAGCTGACTGGCGACGGCCTGATGTTCGTCCGCGGGGTCGGCGCGTCCGTTCCGCACGAGAAACTGTCCCAACTGGTCGTGCGCTTCGATCGATTTGGGGTCGAGCTTGAGCGCGCGTTCGAGGGCCGTCTGCGCCGCGTCGAGTTTGCCGTCCCACTGGTGGAGGTCTGCCTCGATCAAGGCGCCTTCGGCGGTGCCGCGCGTCACCTTGATGGCCGCCTCCATGGCGGCGCGCGCCTGCCGCCGCAACTGCACGGCCTGAGCTTCAAATTGGGCGGCCCGGTTGAGTTCGGCCGAGGTCGGCGGGTAGGTGGTGGTCGTGGTCACCTCGTAGACGCCGTCGGACCGGTTCTCATTTCGCGTCGACGACGAGGTGCGTTCCTGACGCAGGCCGAAGGCTTCCCCACTGAGCTGATTGGCCCGCATGGCGCGGAAGCGGCCGTACAGCCGGAGGGCGTCGGGCTGGTTGCCTCCGATGGCGAGGGCTTGCTCGGCGAATTTCTCGGCTTCGTCGTAACGCTTGAGCGCGGTCAACGTGAGCGCCTTTTGCGCCAGACTCGCCACGTGGCGCGGGTTCGCGGCGAGAGCGCGCTCCGCTGCGGCCAACGCGCGCCGTCGCTCCTGGTCGGGCGGTTCGTGGAAACGATACCGCTGCAATTCGCGGCGCGGCTCGACCACTTCGCCGCGGTTGTCGGCTTCGCCAAGTAGGAACGCGGACAGCCGCACCCATGCGTCGGGATTTTTCGGGGCCGCGCGCGTCCCGTCCTCGAGCACCCGCAGGCGATCCTGATAGTATTCGTCGTAACGCAGACGGCGCGGGGCGGCGGCGAGGTGGACTTGGCGCGCGAGTTCGATCAGCCGATCCATCGCGGTGCCCGCGGTCACGGCCCGATCGAACGCCGTCGTCGCCGCGTCGAGGTTTGCGCCGGCTTTATGCTTCGCGAGGTCAGCCTCGATGGCGGTCCGGGCCGCCTTCGTTGCGGCGGGATCGAGTTTGGCGGCAATGTCGAGGTCGGCCTGGGCGCGGCGTCCATCGCCGAGTTGGGCCGTGGCCCGTGCCCGGCCCAGGTAGCCGGCGGCGAGATCCGTTCGCCCGGTCAACGCGATCGTGAATTCACGCCGGGCCGTGGCGGGGCGACCCAGCGCGAGCCAGGCTTCGCCGGCCTTGAGCCTTAACTCCGGATCGCCGGGCCGGGCGGTCAGCGCCCGCTCGACGTCGCGCAGCGTGGCCCCGAAATCCTGGCCGGAAAAATTTTGCCGGGCGCGCGCGAGATTGGCCGACGCCAGTTCCGGGCGTTTCAACCAGCGTTCGGCAAACAGTTGCCCGGCCTTGCGCAGCGCCTCCCGCATCGGCGCGCTTCTCACTCCGGCGGAATCTCCTGTGCCGCCCATGCCCGCCGGCAGACGGAAGTTTTGGTAGGCCATGCCGACCCGGTACACGATGAACGATCCGTAGTCCGTGGGGTAGTCGTTGCCCCCTTGGGCGACGTGGGCCGGGATGCTCACGACCACCGGCTGATTGCCGCGGTTTCTGCCGCCGCCGAGCGCGTGATCCGGGTTGATGACGATCCCGCTCATGGCTTCGGCCGCATAGATCCACAACTGAGCTTCGCGTCCGCGCAACCCCAGGCGTTGCGCACGCTCCAGATCCTTGAGCGCGGGTTCGAACTGCTCGGCCAGAACCTGGGAAACGCCGCGCGCCAGGAGGAACGTCGCGTCGTCGGGCTTGCTTTCGACGGCCCGGGAAAAGCCGCGGACGGCTTCGGTCCAGCGACCTTCGTTCAGAGCGTCCAAGCCGTCCAGATACGGCGTGAACGCGGGGTGGGTTCCCTGGGCCAGGGCGGCCACCGTTCCCGCGATCAGCAGCAAACCGGAAACCCAGCGCCGCCATCGGGGAAGACCGGCCCGGGGCGACGGCGGGGTCCGCTGGCCAATGTCCGCGGGCAGCCGTGAAACCCAGGTGTTCATACGCGCGATTTGGGTGGCGGCAGCTAGGGCGTGTTCCCGCCCAAGATCAAGTTCGCGCCTCGACGATCCGTTCCCGGGGAGTCGCGGCCGGGTTCAGGGGGCGCGGGACGCGAGCATCCGTGCGGCCATGGTGGTTCGCACCTGTTCGAGCAGGCGCGCTTCGAGCCGATCCAGGAATCGCTGCAGGCGCGCTTCGTGCAGGCCGAGGGATTGATGGAGGGGATCGAGCAGCGCGTGCAGCACCAGACTCAGCAAGGCGACGCCGAGCATGACGACGGCCGTGCCGATCCAAATCTGCGCCTGCGTTGGATTCGCCGGAAAGAGGTCGTAGTAAATACTGCCGAGCTTCTGGTCGACTTTGGGCCCGAAGTGAATCGGCCCCAGCGAGAATTTCCTCACGGCGTCTTCGCGCACGGACTGCCGCGCGTACTGTTCGCCCATCCCGAAGACGCCCAGCGCCGTCTGGCCAAAGAAAATCCAACCCGCGGCCAGCGTGGCACCGCCGCTGGCGAGATCGGCGGCGGCGGAGCGCTCGGTTGAATCGGCCCGCAGTTCGTTACGCCAGAGTTCAGGCGGGGTGTGCAACAGCGAGGCCCACTCCGGTTGCCCGCGCAGGCGGTTCAACGTGGGCTGGCGAAAAAACTCCTCCGCGAGAGCGTCGTGGGTCGACTGCCAACTCCCGTGATCATAAGGCAGCTCGAGGACTTCCGTGATCAGGAGCCATTCAATCCGCTTTTGCGAACCGGTCTTGAGCTTGGCCGGAACCGTTTTGATCCACTCGCTTGGTGCCAGCCAGCCCATCCGGCGAATCCACTCCCCCGCACTTTTCAAGAGGGCATAAGGAATCGCCCAAAGGAGATTGAGGGGATTGGTGACGAAATCCTCCTTGACGGACTCGGCGTGGATTTTCCACATGCCGCGCCAACTGTGGTGTCGTTCGCAGAAGGATGTGACGCGTCGCCGCCGCTCCGCGGTGTACTGGCGAATCGCGTCCTCCATCGCCGCCCAGATTTCGAGGATCTCGGTGGGGCTTTGGGACGGTGAGGTCGCGGTTTAGGGTAGTAGAGGAGCGCGCGCGATTTAGGCAATGGCGCAAGGGGACGAACCGATGCCCACGCGAAGCCGCGAGGGAGGCGAAGTTCCAGCTGCTCTAGCGCGGGGAACGATGCTCGCGCAATTGCCTCAGCGCTGAGGCGATCATGAAACCGCCGGCCTCGTCGGTCGCGCGACCCACGACGCTCATTTCGTATCCGCCCAGATGCTTTTCGCCCGGCAGCCCGACGTACTGCGCGCCGTCGCCGTTTGAGTAACCGAGCACCAGCGTGTGCGGATACGGTGACTCCTTCTGGATGGCCTGCGAGAGTCCGATCAGCGGTTCACCGGGCAACGCGACGAGCGCGAGGTCGCCCATCGAGATGACTTGGATCTCCGCGTCCAAGTGCGGCTGCTGGATATGGTCGGAGGCCTCCTTGATCAGAGGCAGACCGACGATGGCCTGGGAAACGGTGAGTGGCGCCGGGGGCAGGGGGAGAGCCTGGGCTGCCGCCTGGGTCGCGCGGGCGGCGATGAACGCGCCCATCTCCCGCGACGCTTCGAGTCCGCGCCGGGCCGGCACGATGTCGCCGCCACAACCTTGAAGAAAGAGCACCTCTCCTCCCAGGGATTCCTTCAGGCTGCGGCACGCGGCTCCCGGCCAATCGGCGGAGATGCCTTTGTTGGTCGGATAGACCGACACCGCGTGGCAGGCGAGATGCAGCAGAGTGACAACCGGTTTGCCGTCGGCCGCGCGAAAACAAAGCACGGTGGCCGTGGGGTCCACCGGAGCAAAGCGCAGGCCGCCGGGCAGGCTGGTGGGATCGGCGGGCTGCGCCATGCTCTGCACGTTACCATCCGGTCGTAGCGGCCGCCGGTTGAAGAGCCATTCAGCGACTGAAGCCCGACCGATCGAGAGCGTCACGGGCTGACGCGCGGCATCCGCCTGCCGGGCCGCCTGCGCGCACTGGGCCGGCAGGTCGCGCGCCCACTTTTCCAAGTGCTCATCGGTGTATTTCCGCTTGTTGGGAATTCCGATCCACCGGTAGCCCGCGGAGAGGGGGCCGGAGTGGGTGTGGGACGCGTTGACGAGAATGTGGGCGGGCGGGATGCCCGTCGTGCCGGCAATGGCCTGACGAATCGCCGCCACATCGGACTCGTTGGTCTCGGTGACATCGAGCGTCACGACGGCAATGCGCTTCTCCGCCGACGCGAGGACCAGGACTCGGGCGTGCAACGGATCGACGATGTGACCATAGGGCCCGGTGCCGGCCCAATTGTGGGCGGCGACCGACGGCGTGATGTCGATCGAAGCCGCGCCGGCGCTGAACGACGGTGACGTGGCCGCGGGCAGAGGGGGCAGCACGCGAGCCGCAATGAGGACACAAAGAAGGTGAAACGCACGCATGGTTGGGCCGCAAAGGGCGAACGCGGACACGGTGGCGTGCGAGGGCCGCGGCGGTCGAGGATCTTTGTTGGCGTCGCGCGGCCGGATGGATGCACTGCGGGCATGCGTGGTCGCATTTTCCTCCTGGCCCTGTTCACGCCTGCGGTGGTGATGGCGGCCGAACCGATTCCGCTGGTCCGCGCGCACGCGCACAACGACTACGAGCACCCGCGTCCGCTGCTCGATGCGCTCGAGCGTGGCTTCGGCAGCGTCGAGGCGGACATCTACTTGATCGAGGGCCGCCTGTTGGTCGCGCACGACCGCAAGGACGTGAAGCCTGGGCGCACCCTCGAGGCGCTCTACCTCGATCCGCTGCGGGCGCGCGTGCAGCAAAACGACGGGCGCGTTTTTCGGGGTGGGCCGACCCTGACGCTGCTCGTGGACGTGAAGTCGGAGGCGGCGTCGACGTACGCGGCGCTCCACGCCGTGCTCCAGGGCTATGCGGAGATGCTGACGACGTTTCGCGCGGCGAGCATCGAAGAGCGGGCGGTGACGGTGATCGTATCCGGCAACCGCGCCGTGAAGGAGATCGCGGCGCAGCCGATCCGCTTCGCGGCGGTGGACGGGCGGCGCAGCGATCTCGAGCAGAACCCTTCGCCGCTGCTGGTGCCTTGGATCAGCGAAAACTGGCGTTCGGTCTTCGCCTGGCGCTGGGAAGGGGCGATGCCCGCCGGCGAGCAGGACGCGCTGCGCCAGTGGGTCGCCCGTGCCCACGCGCAGGGTCGGAAGGTGCGATTCTGGAACACGCCGGATCGGGCGGAGGCGTGGCGGATTCTGACCGAGGCCGGCGTCGATGTGATCGGGACCGACGACTTGAGCGGGCTGCAGGAATTTCTTCTGACCTGGGAGCGCGGCCGTCCCCGGCCGCAGGAATGAGATGATCATTGCGGACGAGGGCGTCCGCGCTCCCAGGAGAAATCAGCGGCGCCCCGGGGTGCGACCGAGCGTGTAGGTAAAGTATACCGCGCGCTCCTCGCCGAGCTGGCGGTTGGCCCGCAGGTAGTCCACGTCGAAGACATTGTTCACGTTGACCGCGAGCGTGTGGTCGTAGCGGCCAGTGTTCGGCAGACGATAACGCACGCCCAAGTTCCAGAGCGTGTACGACGGCACGCGCAGTCGCCATTGGTACGTGGTGCGCGTGAGCACGCGCTGGCCGCTGGCGGTCGTGGTGTAGGTGTCGCCGGCGGCGGGACCCTCGGAGGGGGTCGACGCGACGTGCGTTACGCCGAGATTGGCGGAGAAGCCGCGCAGACGGCCCGTGGTCGGGGCGAACTTCACGTAGGCGCCGCCATTCTGCGGGGCGATGTTGTTGACGCGGCGGCCGACGGCGAGTGGCGCGGCGGAACCGAAGTCCGTGAAAATTGAATACACGTGGCCCCAGCTGCCGCCGATCTGGACGGCATCGGTGACGCGCCAGTTCAGATCGATTTCGTAGCCGCGGACGAGCTGATCGCCGTCGCGGCGCTGGATCGTGACATAGTTGCCCGAGCCGAGAGGCTGCTCCTCGATCTCGCTGACCGAGACGTTCTCGCGGATCGCGTAGAAGCCGCTGACGGTGAAGTTCAGGCGGTCCTCGAAGAACGCGCCCTTGAAACCGTAGTCATACCCGGCAGCGACCTCGGACTTGTAGTCGCGCTCGGCTCCGATCGCGGGATTGTCGGCCTGCGGAATGAAATAGCTTTCGCTGTAGTTGGCGAAGACGCGGAGATTGGACGTCAGCTTGTAGTTCACGCCGAGGTTTGGCTTCAGCTCGGACATTGACTTGTCGAGCATCTGGCCGGGCACGAAGCCGGCCGGCGGAGCGGTGAAGTCACGGTGGCGGAAACGGACCGTGTCGTAGCGGGCACCAGCGTAGGCGAGCAGGCGGCCGTCAAAGAGGGCGGACTGTTGCCGGATCAGGCCGCCGACGACGGTGGCGCGCATCTTGCGAATCCGGGTCGAGACCTCCTGACCGAACTGGAACCACTTCGGAAAATACGCGACCGCGTTGATCGGTTCGAGATCCCGGTTGAGGGCGACGGTTCGGACCGAGTTCCAGGCGACGATGTCGGGATTGGTCGCGCCCGCGTAATTCCGGCTCGGGTCCCAGCGGTAGTAGTCGTTGATGTCGATCGTCGCGAGCGTGCGGTGCTCGATCGAGCGATGGTTGGTCCAGTAATGCGCGAGGATGTCGCCTTGGAAACCGCCGCCGTCCTCGAAGATGAGGCCTTTGCTCGGTGTCGCACCGCGCGCGCTCGTGACCGGGGTGGCGGGGTTGGCGGGGTTGATGTTGATCGCGCCCCAACCGGTGTTCTGGTTGTAGTCCCAGCGACGGACCTTGTAGTAGTTCGCCGAGGCGCGGGTGCTCCAGACCGTGGTGAGCCGCTTGTCGTAGTTGGCGGTGAGCCCGGAGTAGCCGCGGTTGAGTTCGCTGTTCGGGCCGAACGCATTGGTGCGCGCAAGATTCTTGGCGTAGCCGATGGCTTCGTCGTCGGTATTCGTGGCCGTGCCCTTTTGGTCGATGATGAGCGGCGCGGCGCTGGGTGGCGCGTGCCGCATCTGGAGCAGATACTCGGCGGCGACGAGCAGATTGGAGTTGTCGGGAAACGTGTGCTTGAGGGCGAGGTAGTACTCGGTGTTCCGGTTGCGCGCGTACTCCTGGTTGAAATCGCGCTGATAGTGGCTCGCGGTGAGGATGTACGACGTCTTGCCGAGCGATCCTTCGCGCACGGGACCGGTGGACTCGAAGGTCAGGCGCTCGGTGCCGTAGTCACCGTAGTTAAGTATCAGCCGCTGGCTCTCGCGGGTCTTGGGCGCCTTCGAGATCATGTTCACCATGCCGCCGGGCGAGGTGCGACCGTAGATGGCGGCGTTGGAGCCCTTGATGATTTCCATGCGATCGATGTTGCTCGATCCGTAGCGGCCGAGGCGGAAAAATCCGTCGCGTAGTTGGTAGGATGAACTGAAGCCGCGCAGGTTGAAGCTGCCGCCGATGTCGAGGCCGGTGAAGCTGCCGATCTGCACGATGTTGTCGGCGAGCTCAAAGATGCCGAAGTCCTCGAAGAACTCCGCCGTGAGCACGTTGACCGTGTAAGGCAGGTCGATGATCTTGGTCGCGACGCGCGTGCCCGTCATCGTTTCGGAGGGAGCGTAGCCACGGTTGGGATCGGCGGTGACCGAGAATTCCGTCAGCGTGATGACATCCTCCTGGGGCGCGCGGGTCGGCGCCGCGGGGGCGGTCTGCGCGCGGGCGCCGGCGAGGACGGCCAGCGCGAGCAGGGCGGCGGTGTACGCCCGGTGTGAGGTGGGGGTTAGGTTCATGGGTGGGGACGGCTTGGGTTTTGGGCGCCTCGCGGCTTGCGGCCGCGCTGGGTACGCTGAGGTGATGTTGCGGGGAGCATTTCGGTTGCGCCAGACGATAAAAACTTCGTCTTGCTTTCATCCTTAACCCGGATGCATCAAAATTCCAATTTCATGCGCATTCGCTCTGGCAAGCTGGGGGCGGAGTCAACCCGGACAACGTCGACCCGCCGGGTTCAGGTCAGCGGATGAGCAACGGTGTCACGATGAAAGTGATCGCGGCGCAGGCCGGCGTCACTCAGGCCACGGTTTCAATGTGCCTGGCCAACAACCCGCGGATTCCGCCGGCCACGCGGGAGCGGATTCAGGCGCTGGCGCGGAAACTCAATTACCAGCCGAATCCGTACCTTTCGACGTTGATGCGGATCCGCCGCCAGGGAAAGCCGCTCAAGGACAAACCCGCCCTGGCTCTGGTTTGTGCGCAACGCAGCGCGAGCGGCTGGCGCGATCACCCGGCACCGACGATCCGGCAGATGCGGGAAGGCGCGATCGAACGCGCGACGCTGCGCGGATACCGGGCCCAGGAATTCTGGCTGCACCGCGACGGCATGTCGAACGAGCGGTTCTCCGCCATGCTCCACGCGCGTGGCATTCAGGGCCTGCTGATCAGCCCGCTGGCGGAGGGCGATCCGAACCCGCACCTGCGTTGGGACTGTTTCGCGACCGTGTGCCTGAGCGTGCCGCTGCCGTCGCTCACGATCACGACGGTCTGCAATGACCACTACTCCTCCAGTCTGCAGATCATGCGGCAGTGTCACCAGCGGGGCTACCGGCATCCCGGCTTGGTGCTGCGGCGGGCGCATCAGCTTCGCTTCCAGGGTCGTTGGGAGGCGGGCTACCTGATGGGCGGCGAGATGCTGCCCGGGATGCGGCTGGCGAAACCGCTCTACGTCGACGATTGGGCCGACGTGGCCCGCCTTCTCGGTTGGTTGAAAAGGGAAAAGCCGGACGTGATCATCACGCCGGCGGCCGACGTGATCGCGGGGACGCTGAAGTCCGCGGGCTGGCGCATTCCGGATGCCATCGGACTCGCGCTGCTCGCGTGTCCGGCCCCCGGCGATCCTCATAGCGGCGTCTATCAGAACGGCCGTTTGATCGGCGCCCTCGCGATCGACACGCTCATCAGCCAGGTGGAGCGCCACGAACGCGGACTTCCGGAGCAGGCCACGACGCTGAT
>JBEIHL010000053.1:0-9372 GCA_040381375.1 Opitutaceae bacterium | reverse complement strand
TCCCGCCAATCTCCGGTTGTTACCGCTGCCGCCCTACTGCCCTGGGCTCAATCCGGTCGAGCGCTTCGGCGGGCTGCTCCAAGCCGCCGTCTCCAACCGGCTTTACTTCAACCTGCGCAAGCTCGAGGACCATATAATCGCCGCCGCACGGCCTTGGTCCACTCCTGCCGCCGTCGCTCGCCTGATCCACGTTAGGCTCGCCGCTAAAGTAAATCAGGGCGCTCCAGCCTAAAGTCTAATTATTACTGGACGCTGGTATGAGCCCAAACCTTGCACAGGAGCCCGCAGAGATCGCGGAGGGCTGACGCAGAGGTGAGGCCGGAGATCCGGTGAGCGTCGGTGGCCGCATCCGAACTTTAGAATTTCGTCCACGCCCAAACTCCTAGGTGGAGCGTGGCGCAGGCCGCCAGGGCGGCGGCGGCATCGTCGGCCACGACGCCCCACCCACCCGGGAGCGATTGCAGGCGGGCGATGCCGAGCGGCTTCAGAATGTCGAAGAAGCGGAAGAGACCGAACCCGAGCAGCAGAAAAACCCAGGTCGGGGCGATGCCCGGCAGCGTGCGCCAGCCGAGAAAGCAAAGCGGCATGACGATCACCTCATCGAGGATCACTTCGCCCGGATCGCTTTTCCGCAGCCGCACCTCGGCCTCGCCGCAAAGTCCGACGGCCAGGTACAGGCCTACGATACTCGCCCCGATCACGGCGCCGATCGGTGCGTGGGCGAAGAAGACCACGAAATAGAGCAGACCAGCGAGCGAGCCCCACGTCCCCGGCGCCGGCAGCCGGCGTCCCAGCGGACCGAGGGTCGCCAGCGCGAGCACAAAGCCGGTCGGCAGGACGCGGGGCCAGGCCGGAGGAGACAATCGCATGGCCAATCAGCGGACCGCTCCCCGCTCAACTGAACAGGACCTTGCCGTAGCGTCGGAAGTAGGAAACGCCCGACGTGATCGTCAGCACCGCCGAGAGGGCAAACAGGCCGATGCCAATCAACCGCACCGCCGTGACCAGGTGACGGTCGTCACCCACGAACTGCGAATCCTGCCCCAGCATGCGGGCCCCGATCAGCCAGCCGATCGCGTTGAGCTGCACGAAAGTCTTCACCTTGCCCCCCGTATCCGCCTCGACCACGTGGCCCTTGACCGCCACGGCGGCCCGCAGGCCTGAAACCGCAAACTCGCGGCACAGGATGCAAAGCAGCAGGACCATCGCGGTGATGTCATGGCCCATGAAGTTGGCGGAGTCGTTGACGAGGGCAATCATCAGGCCGATCACCATCACCTTGTCGATGACGCTGTCCATAAACCGCCCGAAGGCCGACACCTCACCCCGTTCCCGTGCGATCTTGCCGTCGAGCCAGTCGGTCAGGGCCGCCACAATGTAGAGCCAGAACGCAAATGTCGCCGCGAACGGGAATTCGGCGTACATGAGCCCGACCACCATGAACATCAGGGGCACGCGCGAAATGGTCAGGAGGTTCGGCAGATTCATGCGGTCCTCGTCAGGAAAACATGGTCTGGGCCGCTGAATGCAAGCGTGGACCGGTGGCGGGAGGCGAACGGCGTTGAATTGTTACCCCGGCGGTTTTTGTCGCCAGCCGGAACGTTCTTCCCTTCGCTCCGCACACGATCATGCGCCACTGCATCTATCCGGGGACGTTCGATCCCATCACCTACGGTCATCTCGATGTGCTGGCCCGAGCCGCCAAGCTGTTCGACAAAGTGACGGTAGCAGTGGCCGAGAGCGCCGGCAAAGCGCCCATGTTCACCTCGGATCAACGGGTCGAGATGATCACGTCGAATATCGTGAAGTGGCCGCATGTGACCGTGACGACGTTTCGCGGACTGCTCGTGGAGTTCTGCCTGGCGCACCAGGCCGACGCGATCATCCGCGGACTCCGGGCGCTGTCCGACTTCGAGTTCGAGTTCAACATGGCGCTCATGAACCGGCACCTTGAACCCCGGGTCGAGACGCTCTTCGTGATGCCGAACGAGCAGTTCAGCTATACAAGCTCCACCTTGGTCAAACAGGTCGCCAAGTTCGGCGGCAACGTGTCCCACTTCGTGCCGACCAACGTCGCCGAGGCGCTCAAGGAAGCGTTTCGCCCGATTCGCACCTGAACGGGCTCGGTCGCGCACCGGCCCCTGAGCCCAGCCTATCCGCGCGACCGGGCCCAAATTCCCGGTCGCGCGGAGGAATCCGTCAGGGTTGAACCCGTTCGAAATCCGTCAGCTGCGTGATCTCTGACAAAGTGGGAAGGCCCTTAACGTAGCCGAACTTCGCCGCGGCGGCGATACGGGCGCAGCCGTAAATCCGGATACGGAATACCCGCGAAACCACCCGTATTGGCCCGCAGGGAATCCGGTAAAGTTTCCGCAGGGCGGACCGTTGATAGAGGATTGTCCACCGATCCACGATGATTCGTGTCCTTTATGCCGAGGACGACCGGCAACTCGCCGAGATGGTCCAACTCTATTTCGCCCGCACGGCGAACGATTGCACCTTGGACGTGGTCGACAGCGGGCGCAGGTGTCTCGAGGCGATGGCGTCGGGCGGCTGGGACGTGCTGCTGCTCGATCTGAAACTGCCGGATCTCGACGGCCTCGAGGTGCTCGGCGAGCTTGACGCCCGCCAGGACCCGACTCCGGTGATCATGGTGAGCGGCCAGGGGCAGCACGAACTCGCCGTCCGCGCGCTGCGGGCGGGAGCCGTCGACTGCATTGACAAGAGCTCACCCGACTTTCGGCGGATCATCGAAATCGTGCGGCGCGTCCACGCCCGCCGGACTCGGACCTCTTCCTCGTCGTCCCGGCCTCCGAATCCGGCCCGCGAGCATCACGTGGTCATGGTTGACGCCATCGAGGTCGAGCGCCGGTCCGCGGCGGAATTCTTTGCCGCCCACGCCCCGCGCCTGCGTTTCACAGCGACCTCGCCGGACGCCGTCGACCGGCTCGTCAGCGGCGCGACGCCCGCGGACGCGATTGTGCTCGGGCCGAATCTTGGCACCGATGCCATGCTCGACACGCTGCGCCGGCTGCACGCGGCGGACGAGCGCCGGCCGGTGCTGGTGGTGGGTTCGTTCGAACAGGCCGAGACCACGATCGCGGCGTTTCGCCTCGGCGCGCACGACTATCTGCTGAAAGGCCCGGCTTGCCTCACTGATCTGGTTTTTTCCCTGCATCATGCACTGAAGCGCGCAGACGCCGAGCGGCTCAACGCGCGGCTCACGGACGAGCTCGCCGATCTGAACCACTCGCTGGCGGCGCAAGTCGCCGCGCGCACCCGCGAACTGGAACAGGAGGTGATTGTGCGGCGGCAGGCCGAGAAGCGGGCGGAGGAAAACGCCGCGTGGCTCCAGTCGTTGTCGAGCCGGCTCCTGCGGGTGCAGGAGGACGAACGCCGTGCTCTCGCGCAGGAACTGCACGACCAAATCGGCCAGTTGCTCACCGGATTGCGTTTCGAACTGGAGGCCGCGCGCGAGGCCGCCGCCAGCCAGCCGCTGGGCGAGGCGCTCGTGACGACGGGAGAACTTCTGCGCAGCGTGCGCGAACTCACGCTCCAGCTCCGGCCGCGCATGCTCGACGATCTCGGCCTCCGGCCCGCCCTCGAGTGGCAGGCGAAACTCTTTCAGCACCAGACCGGCATCCAGGTTGAACTCGAGTTGTCGCTCCCGGACCAACGTTTCGCGTCCGAGTTGGAGACGACCGTCTTTCGCATGGTCCAGGAGGCGCTCACGAATGTCGCGCGCCACTCCGGGGCGAAGGCCGCCGTCGTGACGG
Source organism: Opitutaceae bacterium (assembly GCA_040381375.1). Lineage (GTDB taxonomy): Bacteria > Verrucomicrobiota > Verrucomicrobiia > Opitutales > Opitutaceae > ER46. The sequence goes on along the minus strand of JBEIHL010000053.1, from coordinate 5,596 downwards.
TGACCGCCGATGACGACGCGCTGCAGGTCGAGATCGCGGACCGCGGCCGGGGATTCGACGCGCCGGCGGCGCTGGCCCGACGCGATTCGCTCGGGCTGGCCGGTCTCGCGGAGCGCGTGCGGCTGGCAGGCGGTCAGCTCGAGGTCGTTTCCATCCGCGATCAAGGCACCCGCCTGCACGCGGAGTTTCCACTGCGCATCCTTGAACCCGCACTGTCATGACGACTGCCATCATTGCCGATGATCATGAGATCGTTCGCCGCGGACTGCGCGGCATCCTCGAGGCGGAAAGCAACTTTCGCGTCGTGGCGGAAGCCGCCGATGGCCTGACCGCCACGCAGCTCGTCGAAAAACACCGGCCCCAGGTCCTGATCCTCGACCTGAACATGCCGCGCCTCCATGGGATCGAGGTGCTGCGCCAGACTCGCACGGCGAGTCCGGGCACGCGCGTCATCGTGTTGTCGATGCACCACGACGAGCCCTACGTCATCGAGTCCCTGCGCGCCGGCGCCTCGGCCTACATCCTGAAGGGCTCCGAATCCCACGAGATTCTTCACGCCCTGAAGGAAGTCATGCAGGGCCGGCGATTCCTCAGCGCGACGTTGTCCGAATGGGCGATCAACGCCCTTGTCACCAAGCCGGCGGACGAAAGCGACCCGTTGCAATCGCTCACCCAGCGTGAACGCATCGTGGTGCAACTCGCCGCCGAGGGGCACACCAACGCGGAGATCGCGGAGAAGCTCTTCATCAGTCCGCGCACCGCGGAGACGCATCGCACAAACCTGCTGCGCAAACTCGGACTGCATACGCAGACTGACCTCGTCCGATTCGCGATCCGCCGCGGCCTGATTCAACCCTGACGGCTGCGACCGAGCTTCGTTTGCCCGGTGCACGAAAGCAGCGATCGCGCGCGACGAGAACAGACTCGTCAACGTCCGGCAACTCGCTGCTAATTGCGCCGTGACGATGCCGACTGTCCTGGTGATCGATGATGACGATATTGTGCGCGGCCTGCTGGTGCGCGCGCTCACGGGTGCGCGCTACACGGTGATCGAGGCGGCGGATGGCCAGGAAGGACTCGCCCAGGCCAGGGCGCATGCGCCGGACATCGTCGTGACGGACCTGATTATGCCGGTGCAGGAGGGCGTTGAAATCATCATGACGCTGCACCGGGAGCGGCCGCGGTTGCCGATCATCGCGATTTCGGGCGGTGCAACGAATTCGAAGCTGTACCTCGACATCGCCGGGAAGATCGGGGCGCGCCGGATCCTGCCGAAACCCTTCACGCCGAAGGAACTGATTCACCTCATCGAGCAAGTGCTCGCGGAGGAACGGCAGCCGGATTCACCGGCCTGACCACGCACGAGGCGCACGCCTCAGCTCTTGGGTGGCTCGTCCGACTTCGCCGCCTTGCCCGCTGGGGTCGACATGCCCTTCCGGATGAAATCAACCCCGGGTCCGTCGGCGCGGACCTTCACGACCTGCTGGGTGGACGAGTCCTGGCCGATGTAATCGACGGTCGCCGACGCCATGATGGGAAGGTATTTTCGCAGGTCCTTGCTCTCGTCCTCGGCGCTCGCGTGGATGCTCCACAGCTCGGCGGGTGGCCGGCCCTCGGACGCGGCCTTGTTTTCGCGGGCGGTGATTTTCAGGTACTTCTCGTAAATCGTGACCATGCGGGGCGCGTTGTCGTAACCGACCAACTCGGACCGGGGCGGATCATAGACGGCAACGGTACGGAAACTCGTGTTGCCGCGGGAGTCGGTGACCGGCACGGACTCATAGCGCACTCCCCCGCCCACCTGCGCATACACCGGCACGCTCACCCGCTCCATCTTGGCGCGCGGGGCGTCCATCCCGTAGTCGAGCTCCACGATCATGTCGGCCTTCTCCTCGGAAGGCGCCTCGTAAAGCCCTTTGCCGGAAAGCGCGGTTTTCACGAACTCCGCCGCCTCGCGATAGCGAAGATTCTCTTCGCCCATGCGGGGATCCTTGCTCTTCAGCTTGAAAGACTGCGCCGCCACCGGCTCGGGTTTCGTGATCGCGTCCACCTTGACCGCATAGGTCGAGGAGGTCGAACAGCCCGTGAAGAGCAGAGCCAGCAGCGCGGCGGGCACCAACCAGACCAAGGCGTGGGACTTCATACCGGTGGGGAGGATCGGGGAAAATCCCGCGACGGGGTCATCGCGGCGGAACAGCTTACTGGCTCGATTTTACGCCCGGCGAGGCGGAGTCCGTTTTCTTGGGGGACTCTTCACCCTTCAACCGCGCAAGCTCTTCCTCGAGCCGAGCGATCTCGGCCTCGGTGCTCAACGTCTTCTCGTGCGCGTCGTCGAGTTCCTTCTTCTTCGCCAGCGCGGCCGACCGTTCGTCGCGGAGCTTCTTCAACCGATCACTGGCGGATTCCAGTTTCTTCTTGGCGTCCGCGAGCTCGAGATCGGAGATCCGGAAGCCTTCGGCGATCGCGAGTTCCTCATCCATGGAGGCCTTCAGCTTCGCCTCCTCGGCCCGGCGTTTGGCGAGCTCCTGCTGGTAGGCCCGTTCCTGCGCCAGCCGGTCCTGTTCCCGCCGGTCCTTGGCGTCTTGCACCATGCCGACGATGCCACCGATCAGTGCGCCAGCGGCGGCGCCACCGACGAGGCCCGCTCCCGTGCCCATGCTGCTATTGTTGCCCACCACCGCGCCGCCGATGCCGCCGATCGCGGCACCGGTGCCGGCGCCGCTGGCAGTCTTGGAAGGAGCGACACCCGAGGAACAGCCAGTGAGGCCTGCCAAAGCAACGGCGGTACCGGCACCGACGAAGCGACGAAACACCTGGGAGCGAGGCATGAAGGTCTGCATGAGTTTCAGAGGGGGAAGTCCACCGGATTAGACTCGCTCCAGTTAATGAGGGTTCGTTTTTAATTCAACCGCGAGAACACATTTCCCCAGCCGGATGAGTGCGCACAGAGTTTGAAATTCTCGAGGATTCGAGCATAGAGAAGGTTCGCCACTGTCCGTTTGCTTTCCCACTTCTATTCCCATGACTTCCCGAAACAAGGGGATTTTTTCTCCGGAATTTCTGGTCCCCGCCCTTGGACTACTGATCTCCATTATAATCGTCGAACCGTTCTATCGGCTCGTCGTCCAGCCAAGAGCAGAGGAGATTGAACTGCGACAGCGCGTGATGTCGGCGCAGAACAGCAGCGCCAACCGCTCGGAGGGCATGCGTTCAATCTACATCATCGTGAAGGATACGGAGCAAAAATGGGAGATCATCTTCGCCATCTGGGGCATGATCATTCTCGGCTACAAGCTGGTCGATGTGCGCCGGGAACGGAATCTGTTCCGACACGATTTCGTGCGCGTCCAGCCCGGAGAGCGCATCATCCCCGAGGACGCCCTCGATCGCTACAAGGAGCTGCGCACGGCGATCGACCGCGAGCCGCGCTGGCACGGCCGGCTGCTCCCGGATTGCATGCTGGCGGCACTGCACCGGTTTCATGCCACGAGCTCGATTCAGGACGCGGCCAACGCGGTCAAGGAGCGCGCGGAACTCGCCGCCGACCGGCTCGATTCCTCGCTGTCGCTGGTCCGCTACATTTCGTGGGCGATCCCGGCGATAGGCTTCATCGGCACGGTGCGCGGCATCGGCCTCGCGCTCGCCTACGCGGAGGACGCGATCAAGGGCGACATCACGCCCGTCATCGAGGCGCTCGGCCTCGCCTTCAATTCGACCCTCGTCGCCCTGCTGATTTCGATGGTGCTGATGTATTTTCTCCACGTCGTGCAATCGCGGCAGGAGGCCTTCGTGCTCGAGACGCAGACCTACTCGCGCGACAAGCTGATCGACGTGATGAAAGTGCCGGCGCAGGAGGAGAATTCCGGAGCCATCGCCTGATCCCCCACCATGGCCACTATCGGCATCGAACTTCTGGATGCAGGGATCCTCACCGCCGTCGACGCCCCGGATGAACCCCGGCTCGTCGACGTGCCTGACCGCACGGGCGCCGTCGAATGGCCGGGCTTCTGCTACGCAGACGGCAGCAGCCTCGTCTTTGGGCGCCCGGCCGAGGATATGTGGTTCGTCCATCCCCGCCGCATCGCGCACCACTTCTGGTCCCGGCTCTCCCACGAGCCCTCGAGCCTGAGCGTCGGCAACAAGCCGCCGGCATCGTCCTCCGAGCTCGCGTTTTTCTTCCTGCGCGAGTTCGCCGACCGCCTGCGCGCCGCGGTCAAGCCGCTCGACCGTGTCGTCCTTGCGCTGCCGGGCTCCTACCTGAAGGACGTCGCGACCGAGGAGGAAAAGGTCGGCCTGCTTCTTGGCATGGCCGGTGAACTCAAGCTGCCGCTCGCGGGCATGATCGACGTCGCGTGCGCCGCGCTGTGCGACCCCCGGGCGGGCGGGTTCAACGCCGCGCTGCCGGTGGTCGTGCTGGACCTGAATCTCGACGGCGCCGATCTCACGCTCTTCACCACCGACGACAAGGTGACGCGCCGGGACTTCCTCCACCTGCCCCAATTGGGCCTGGCCCAACTGCTCAAGCACCTCACGGGCTCGATGGGCAACCGCTTCCTCCGGCACACGGCCTTCGACATCCTGGAGGACGGCCGGATCGAGCAGACATTTTTCCGGCAGACGAAGGACTTTTTCGTCAGTGACTCGGCCGAGTACCGCTTCCACATCAACACTGCGACCCGTGGCTACGAGATGACGGCGAAGCGCGAACAGCTCGGCGCCGACACGGGCGCGTTCCTCACGTCCCTCGTCCAGTCGCTCCAGGGTTTCCTCAGCCGCTCCACTTACGACACCGATCCCTGCACCATCGCCCTGACCGAGCGGGCCTCGCACCTGCCCGGAATCGAGGCGAAACTGCGGGCCGCCGGCTTCAGCCGCCTGCTGCGCCTGCCGCGCGGCGCCGCCGCGTGCGGCGCGGCCCGGATCGGCGCCAGCCGGCTCATCGTCCCGGACGACCTCGCCGACGTCCCCGTCGAAACCGCCGTGCCCCTGACGGACACCCGGCGCCTCGTGAGCAGCCAGTGGGACGCCCGCCTGCTCAAGAACCGGGACGTCGGAGCCCGACTCGCCCCCACCCACGCCATTCTCAGCGGCGTCGGCCACGCGCTCGCCCGGCATCCGCGCTTTACGATCGGCCTGGCCGAACTCGGGGCGGACCTCCCGCTGCCCGACGGATTCAGCGCGGCCAGCGACTGTGCCGTGCCGCTGCTCCATGAAGGCGGCCGTCTCTGGTTCGTGGATACGACGCCCGGACGCGCCCCGAACGGGACCGAGCACCCCGCCGCCCGCACACCGGTCGAGTCGGGCGACCGGCTGACCATCCGCTGCGGCAGCGCAGCGGCCGAGGTGCTGTTCGCCCATTGCCCCGTCGCCAACGGCGCCCGGTTGGACTGATCTTTCCGCTCCCACCATGGCCTCCATCACCAGCAAACGGCGGGAAACCGAGGTGTTTAGCATCTCGTTCCTCGACTGCATCTGCTGCGGGTTTGGCGCCGTGCTGCTGATCTTCCTGCTGACGATCGCGAAGAAGACGGATGTCGACAAGGCCGACGTCGACGCCGCGCGCGACCGGTTGCGCAAGGTCGAGGCTGAGATGACG
>JBEIHL010000052.1:0-9380 GCA_040381375.1 Opitutaceae bacterium | reverse complement strand
TGGCGAAGCCGACGGCCCGATTGGCCGTCACGCGCATGGCGGACAGCACCACCGTCTCCCCGCCAAACGGCCCGGTCTGGACCGGCGACGTAAGTGCGAGGACATTCGCGCCCGAAACCAGGGACCCCAGCGGCACGTTTTCCAGCAAGGGTTCCGACGGCACGGGCGGGACGGCGGTAAAGGCGATGATTTCGCTCGGCTTGGGCTCGGCCGGCGGAGCGTCCCCCCGGACCGGCTCCACCGAGGAGGCCACGGCCGCCTCCGGCTCCACCGCGGCGACCGCGACCGGGGCGGAGGTCTCGGCCGCGGGATCGGACGACTCCGGCCGTGGCGCCAGGGCGGCGGCCACGCTCTCGCCGAAAAGGGCTTCACCCCGCCGCGCCTGCGCCAGCAGCGTAAGGTCGCGCTCGAACAACGCCGGCAATTCCCGCGGCGCATCCGGCGCGCTGCGCTCCTCTCCGGCAGCCAGTGGGCCGACCGACCCAGGGGACGGCGGGGCGAGCATGACTTCCCGGATCACCGCTCCCTCGACGACCGCCGTCGGGGAGACTCCTCCCCGGTACGATGGCGCGCGCCACGTGACCAGCCGGGCGAACCCGGCGGCGGCCGCCACGCCCACGAGGTAATAAAACTGGGGAAAGCCCATCAGGCTCGCGCGGGCCGTCTCGTCCGCCGCTAGGTCGCGTTCGGATCCCTCCGACGCGTCGAGCGCCGCCACGGGCACCCGCCGGCGCCGTTTGCGCGGCGGAATTGCCTTGGGCCAAGCGCGGCCGAAGAACGGAACGCGCCGCACCGCCGGCTTGACCTCGGGTTGAGCCGGCTCCGAAACCGCCGCACCCGCGAAGGCTGCTTCAATCTGACCGGCGAGCCCGCGGATCTCCTCTACGGCCGCGCGCAGGACGGGATCTTGCCGGAGAGCGGCCTCCACCGCCGCCCGTTCGTCACCGCCCAACTCACCCAACGCATAGGCGGTGAGACGAGGGTCGCCGGGAGATAGCTTGGGGACGTGCATCGTGCGCTCTCCGATTACGGCCGCTGCGCGGCAAACTCCGCGCGCATCCGCGTCACCGCGGCATGAATCAGGAATCCGACATTCGTCACGGTGAGTTCCGTGATCCGCGAGATCTCCTTGTAGCTGAAACCGTGCTGAAACTTCAGTCGGACGACCTCCTGCTGGTTGGGCGGCAGCCGGTCGATCATCCCCAGGATCGCGGCGTGCGTCTCTGCCTGCTCGAGCTCCCGCCCGGGCCGCGGCTCCTGCGCCGTCACGCGCTCCACCTGGCCGTCCTCGAAACGCAGCATCCGGCCTTCCTTGCGCATGATGTCGAGGGCCCGGTGACGGCAGACGGTAAACAACCATTCCACCGCGTGCCCGTTGATCGTCTCCGGCGTCTGCACCATGAACTTCACAAACGTGTCCTGCACGACGTCGCGCGCCCGGTCGGCATCGCCCAACAGCCGCGTCGCATACCGTGTCAGCGGCCCCTGCTGTTCCGCGAACGTCCGCTCCAAGAAGGCAGCGGCCTCCTGCAACGTAGCCCGCGGGGTCGGGGACGAAGTGAGCATACGGGTCGACGAGTTAGACGCTTGAGACAGTGATTTATTAGAAAACACTTTTGCGTGCCCGGCCAGCCGGGCTTTCGTTTTTCGCCATGCGTTTCCTCTGCTGCGCCCTGCTCGGAGCCTTGGCCGCGACCCTCGCCGGTTGCGGCAAGCGGGAAGGCGCTGCCGCCGAGGGAGTTCGAACCCGGACCCTGCTGGTGGGCAACGCCGCGGAGCCCGCCGACCTCGACCCCCACCTGGCTTCGGTGCTCAACGATCAGATCGTCGTGAACACGCTTTTTGAGGGCCTGACCGTTCTGGACGAGCGTTCGACCCGCCCCCTGCCGGCCGCCGCGGAGTCGTGGGAGGTTTCCGCCGACGGCCTCGTCTGGACCTTCTGGCTGCGCGCCGGGCTGCAGTGGTCGAACGGTGACCCGCTCACGGCCGACGACTTCGTTCAGTCGTGGCGTCGCATCCTGAGCCCGGCTTTCGCCGCGGAGAACGCGTGGTACCTCTTCGCGCTCAAGCAGGCGGAAGCCTTCAACGCGAAGACGATCACCGATCCCGCCGCCGTCGGCTTCAAGGCGACGGACGCCCGCACCCTGGTGCTCACGCTTGAGCGCCCGACGCCGTACCTGCCGGCGCTGGTCTCGATGCCGGCCTGGTTTCCGGTCAACCCGCGCGCGCTGGCGCCGTTCGACGGCATGACGAAACGCAGCACCGCGTGGACGCGGCCGGGCGCGCTCGTGAGCAACGGCGCCTTCACCCTGGCCGAGTGGCAACCCAACGCCCGCATCGTGCTGCAGAAGAATCCGCGCCACCGCGAGGCGGCGCAGAACCGGCTGGAACGCGTGGTGTTTTTCCCGACCGAGAACCCCGACGTCGAGGAGCGCGATTTTCGCGCCGGGCAACTGCACGCGACGTTTAATCTCCCCGTGACCAAGGTCGCGGCCTGGCGCGCGCAGAACCCCGCGCAGCTCCGCATCGATCCCACCCTGCAGGTAAATTTCCTGCGGTTTAACACCGCCCGCCCTCCGCTCAACGATCCGCGCGTGCGACGTGCCCTGGCGCTCGTGATCGACCGCGCCGCCCTGGCGAAAAGCGTGCTGCCGGGCAGCCGGGAGCCGGCGACCGCGCTGACGCCGCCGGGCACGGGCGGTTACGTCGCGCGCGCCGCCGCGAGAACCGACGTGGCAGAGGCAAAGGCGCTGCTCGCCGCAGCGGGATATCCCGAAGGCCGCGGGCTGCCGGTGATCGAGTTCCAGGCCCGCAACGACGAGATCATGCCGCGCATCGCGGAGGCGCTGCAGGCGATGTGGCAGCGCGACCTCGGCTTCCGCACCGCGGTCGTGCAACTCGAGCAGAAGACGTGGGTGCAGAATCAGCAGTCGGGGAACTACGGCATCTCGACCGCCGCGTGGACGGCGGATTTTCCCGATCCGGTGACGTTCCTCGGCCTGTTCACGAAAAACAGCGCGTACAACTGGACGGCGTGGAACCACCCCGAGTACGAACGCCTGATGGACGCCGCGGCGGTCACGGCGAACGCCGCGTCGCGCTACGAACTTTTCCAGCAGGCAGAGGCGTTGCTGCTCAACGAGGCGCCGGTCACCCCGCTCTATTTCGGCGCGCAGACTCACCTGCTGCACCCGGCGGTCAAAGGCTGGGAACCGGCGCCGCTGATCTTCCGGCGGTTTCAGGTCCTGGAGTTGAAGGAGTGAGGAGAGGGCCCACGAAACACACTAAACACACGAAAGGATCCGGGGCTTTTCGTGTGTTTGGTGTGTTTCGTGGGCTACTCCGCCCGTGCAGTTTGGCTGGCTGAAGATTACGATGCTTGTCGCAAGGTTGTTTCACGCCCAATTTCTCCCCGATGCTTCGCGCCCTTTTCCTCTTCCTTGCCGTGAGTTTCGTGGCCTCCCCACTCGCCCGAGCCGCTGAGGTGGAGTTGCTGCGGGTTTGGCCCGGGTGGCGGGACGCGGAGTCGTTTGACCGGATCGGCGAATACTTCGGACGCGGGGAAAATTCCGGGCGCCAGGTCGTGCTGCGGACGCAGGCGTCGGTGCGGGAGGGATACTATTTTCTCGTGCGGCTGAAGAACACGTCGGCCCTCGCCAGCGCGAAATTTGAACTGCACGTGATTCGTGCCGACGCCACCGAGCCGAAGGTATTCGCGTTTACCGCCGCGGTGCCCGCGAAGGAATCCGTCTTCCATCTCGGCCTGACGGGCGCCGACTGGCCCGCCGGACCGAAGGCGAATCCGGTCGCTTGGAAAATTTCCCTCGTCGCCGCCGACGGCCGCGTGCTCGCCGAGCACAAGAGTTTCCTGTGGGAAAAGCCGGCGAAATGACTCGCGCTCCCGCCGACGCCGCGTGGTCGGATTGGCGCCCGCTTGCGGACGTGCCGCCGCTGTCGAGCGACGTGCTCGCCGAGACCGTCGACGGCGGCCAGGCGTTTCGCTGGCAGCGGCAGAACGACCACACCTGGCTCGGCCTCTGGTCCGATCAGGTGGTTCGCCTGCGTCACGACGCAAACGGAAGCGTCGCGTGGAGCGGCCCCGCGGGACGGGAAGCGGCGACCGAGCGTGCGCTGCGAACCTATTTCGGCACAGACCGAGACTTCACGGCGCTGACGGAATCACTGCCGTGGCGGAGCGACCCCCACCTGGCGGCGTGCCTCGCGGCATTCCCCGGCTTGCGCATCTTGCGTCAGCCCTTCGGCGAGACGCTCCTCGGCTTTCTCTGCAGCGCGACCAAGCAGATCGTGCAGATCAAACAAATGCTCGCGCTGCTGGCCGAACGTCATGGCGCGCCGGGCGGATCGCAGGCGGCTCCGAAGCTGCACCGCCTGCCGACCTGGACCGAACTCGCGGTCGTTCCCGAGACCGAGCTACGGGCGTGCCTGCTCGGCTTTCGCGCCCGCTACATTGCGGAGACTGCCCGCTTTCTCGCCGCGAACCCCGGCTGGCTCGAGGCGACGGAACAGGCGCCCTACCCGCTCGCGAAGGAACGGCTCTGCTCTTTGCCCGGCGTGGGTGAAAAGGTCGCGGACTGTGTGCTGCTCTTCGGGGCGGGCCGGCTCGAGGCGTTTCCGGTCGACGTGTGGATTCTGAAAACCCTTGCGCGCCGCTATGGCCTCGACGGCTGGAAACCGGCGCAGCTCGCCCAGTTCGGCCGCGCGCATTTCGGCCCGCTGGCGGGACTCGCCCAGCAATACCTCTTCGCCTGGGAACGAAAGCACGGCGGGCGGTGAAAGGGGCTAAACCACGAAACACACGAAATACACGAAATGGCCCGGAGGTTTTCGTGTGTTTAGTGTGTTTCGTGGTTAACCCCGGCTCGAGGCCTTTCGTGGTGCCGGCTTACTTCGCGCGCTGGATCAGTTCGACCTCGTAGCCTTCGGGTGCGTCGATGAAGGCGATGGTCGAGCCGCTGCCGGTGGGCGTCGGGCCGTCGCTCAGTTTGTAGCCCTTCGCCTCGAGTTTCCGGGTGAACTCCGCGAGATTTTCGACCTCGAAAGCGAGGTGCATCAAGTCGGGCTGCACCTGCACGCTCGGGCTGTTCGGCAACTGGCAGATTTCGATCTCCTCGTCGCTGTTCGGCGTGGCGAGAAACACGATCTGCGCCCCGCGGGGCGAGACACTGCGGCGGGCGACCTTCAACTCGAGCGCGTCCTGGTAGAATTTAACCGTCCGCTCGATGTCATTCACCCGCATCCGGGTGTGGAGAAGTTTTTTGACCATGGCCGGAGTTTGCGTGCTGCTTACCGCCGCGCAAGCTGCGCCTCCATCATGCCCCCGGATCTCGCCGCCATCCGCACCGCCCACGACCGCATCCGGCCCTACATCCATCGCACGCCCGTGCTGACCAGCGAGCGACTGGACGCGGCCTGCGGTGGCAAGCTATGCTTCAAGACGGAGAATTTCCAAAAGGCGGGCGCCTTCAAATCCCGGGGCGCGGTCAACGCCGTGTTCTCGCTCGACGACGCGACGGCCCGGCGCGGCGTCGCGACCCACTCGTCCGGCAATCACGCCGCCGCCCTGGCCCGCGCGGCGAAGCTGCGAGGGATCCCGGCCCACATCGTCATGCCGTCCAACTCCTCGAAGGTGAAGGTGCGGGCCGTGGAAGGCTACGGCGGCCGGTTGACCATTTGCGAACCGACGCAGGCCGCGCGCGAGGCCACCTGCGCGCGAATCATCGCGGAAACCGGCGCGACCCTCATCCATCCATACGAGAACGAAGCGGTGATCACCGGCCAGGGCACGGCGGTGATCGAACTGCTCGAAGACGCGCCCGGCCTCGACCTCGTGCTCTGCCCGGTCGGCGGCGGCGGCCTGCTCGCCGGCACGGCGATCGCGGCGAAGGCCCTCGCTGCCCGTATCCAGATCATAGCGACGGAGCCGGCCGAAGCGGCGGACACCTACCGTTCGTTTCGGGCGGGGCACATCATTCCGCTGGAGAAAACCACGACCATCGCGGACGGCCTGCGCACCACGATCGGGCGGCCGAACTTTGAGCTCGCGCGCCGGCTGGTCGACGACGTCGTGATCGTGAGCGAAGAGGCGATCATCGCGGCCATGCGGGCGATCTGGGAGACGTTGAAGATCGTGGTCGAACCCTCGGGCGCCGTCCCGTACGCGGCCGTGTTGGAGCGGAAGGTGGACGTCGCAGGGCGTCGCGTGGGGCTGATCCTGTCGGGCGGCAATGTCGACCTCGACGCGTTGCCGTGGGTGGTGAAGGCGTGATGATGCTCCGACGCATCCAAGCCATTTTACAGGAGTACGCGGAGGACGCAGAGGCCAACCCAGAGAACCAGTCCCGGCGGAAGACGACGATTCACGTCCGGTGATTCGCAGGTTCCCTGTTCCTCGAAACTCCGGGTTGATCTCTCCGCTCTCTGCGTCCTCCTGTTAAAAGCCTGCCCCAGCCATGAAACTCCCTTTCGCCGCCCTCGCCTTTGGTTTCGCTCTGCTCGCTTCCGCCTTCGCGGCGCCGTCGCTCTACATGATCGGCGATTCGACGATGGCAGAGTACGCGGCGGATCGTCCGGTGCGCGGCTGGGGCATGGCGGTCGGGCCGTTGATGGTCGATCCGGCCATGGTGAAGAACCACGCGGCGAGCGGCCGCAGTTCGAAGAGCTTCATCGACGAGGGCCGCTGGGCCAAGGTGCTCGCCGCGCTGCAGGCGGGCGATTTCGTGATCATCCAGTTCGCGCACAACGACGAGAAATCCCAGGACCCGAAGCGCTACACGGATCCGGCGACGTCCTTCCGCGACAATCTTCGCCGCTTCATTCGGGAAACGCGGGCTCGCGGCGCCCATCCGTTGCTCGCGACGCCCGTCAGCCGTCGGAAGTTCACGGCCGAGGGAAAACTCACGCCCACCCACGGCGCGTATCCGGAAGCCATCCGGGCCGTGGCGCGGGAAGAAAACGTGCCGCTGCTCGATCTCGAGCGCGCCACGGCGAAATGGCTGCAGGAGACCGGCGACGTGCCGTCGCGAAAATTCTTCATGTGGTTCGAGCCGGGCGCGCATCCCAAGGTGCCCGCAGGCAGCAAGGACGACACGCACTTTGTCGACGCCGGCGCGCAGGCCGTCGCCGCGCTCGCCGCCGCGCAAATCCGGGAGCAGAAGCTCCCGCTCGCGCAGTGGTTGAAGTAGGCGCGCCAGCCGATCGGCTTGCAATTGTAGGAGCGGCTTCATGCCGCGACCGAACGATCGGTCTCACGTTCGGTCGCGGCGTAAAGCCGCTCCTACAGCAGTCCGCTTACTCGAGGTGGAACACTTCCTTCAGTCCGCGCGCCACCGGGCTGTGGTCGGGATTGGACGGCATGACGTCTCCCATATGCTTCCACCAACGCTGGCAGACTTCGGTCCGGGCGATCGCGGCCCAGCGGGCCTCGTCCTCGATTTCCGCATACGCGAACAACTGCCGCGTCTCCTCGTGCAGGAAGATCGAGTAGTTGTGCACGCCGTGCGCCTTCAGCACCGCTTCGAGCTCGGGCCAGATCGGTTGGTGACGGCGCGCGTACTCCGCCTCGCGGCCGGCGTCCACGCTCATGACAAAGGCGCGTCGGATCATGGCAGCGTCAGCGAAGGAGGTAGGGCTTGGTCGTCTCGGCCGTCGGCGCGTCCTCGGCCGGCTTGGCGGTCGGCCCGCCGGGCCCGTAGGCGCCGGCCAACAGTTTGAACCGATCCCGATCGCTCGCTTCCGGCGCCGCGCGCGCGCCGAGTTCGGCGATCGCGGCCGCCTCGACGGGGAAGCCCCGCTTGCCGGCGAGCAGCGTCGCCTCCATCAAGAGCGGTGTATCGCGCGGAAACTTACGCACGCCCTCCAGCACCACCTCGAGATGCTCGCGCAACGGCGGCGCGGAGGACAGGGCCCAGGTCTCGGCGATGAGCTGATAAACTTCGGCCATCGGCGGGCGCAGCTTGCGGGCGGCGAAGAGCGGCGTAAGCACGCCGGCGACCTGCGGATCGGCCAGCCGGCCCTCGTTGGCCGACGGGCTGGCTTTGGCCGCGATGAGACGGAGCCGGGCGAGTTCGAGGTGGGCGCGGGCCCGGTCGACTTTGGCATTGGCTGCGGCCTCGAGAAACTTGAGGGCGCGGTCGTTCTGGCCGGCCTCGCGCTCGTCGAGCCCGATCGCGGCCAACAGGCGCGGGTCGCGTTCGCCGCGCACATAGGGTGCGATCAGCGCGTTGCGGGCGGCGTCACCGTAGCCGCCCAGGCGAAGCACCTCGCCCTTGATCCGGCCGACGTCGGCATCGGGCGCGGCCCGCAGCGCAACGGGAGGCGGCTCAGGCAACTCCTGGCCCTTCTTGGCCCGGAACTCGACCTTCCGGTAGGCGGTGAACTCGATGTAGCCGCGCAGTTCGGTCGCGACCTGATTGTAGGTGCGGGTGAAACACTCCTTGAAGAGCTGCTCGCTCGGCTCCTCGGTATCGAGCCGTTGCACGAAGCGCAGGAAGGACTGCTGGTATTTCTTGTTGTGGCCGTAGAGGCAGAAGTGGACGAAGGCGTAGCACTGCGCCGACCAGAACGCCGACCGGTTGCGCGGCCCCCGGGCGGCCAGCATCTCGCGAAACGGCATCAGACTGCGGCGGGCGAGCAGGCGGTTGAAGTCTCCGATCTTCTCCGCGCCAAAGCCGTCGCCGATCTGCGCGAACGTGATGTGCTTCTTGTCGAACTCGGTCGCGGCGAAGAGTTGAACCAGTCCTTCCTCGAACCACGGCGGCGCCTTGTCGGACAACTGGCGCCGGATGAGGAAGCGGAAGTACGCGGCGTAGAACGCGCGGTAAGGATCTGACTCGAGGCGCGTGTCGTTGTCGACGATCAGCTCGGGCAGCGCGAAATCGATCACGATGGCCGCCCGCTCGACGTTCTTGAAGAAGAGGCTGTTCGTGCCGTAGCGCTCGATCGCGCGGTCCTGCGGCAGGAATTCATCGAACCCCTTGCCGCCTCCGCACAGGATCAGCGCTGTCGGCACGGGAGTGAAACTGCGCGTGAGGCCGGGCATGAGCGCGTTGACCACCTCCTGCAGCAGCAGGAAGTCGCGCACGAAACGCTTGGTCTCGCGTTCGGAAATCCTCGACAGGATCTCGAAGCCGGGAACCTCGGCGTAGAGCCATTTCTCCGGCGGAGGCAGCAGTCGGCTGTCCGTCACCTCGAACTTCGGCAACTCGACGACCGGGCCCTCGACCGGGAGCGGTTCCGCGGCGCCCAATGCGCCGGCAAGGAAAGTTCCGATCACCGGCCACCAACACAGCCGGAGGAAAAGGCGAGGCAGGCGGGACTTCATGCGATGAGGTGGAGCGGCCTGTCCCCAGGCCGCTGGTTTG
>JBEIHL010000051.1:0-9402 GCA_040381375.1 Opitutaceae bacterium | reverse complement strand
GGCCGCGGCCGGGGTCGCGCCCCAATTCACCGAGACCATTGCCAACGCCGCGGCGTTTGCGCCCGCGGTGGCCGGGCAAAAATCGGCCGGAGCCCGGCTCCGGGCGGCGGCTTATGCGGGTATGCGGGCGCCGCAGCTCCGACGGGATCGCTTGGAGCGCGGAGACCTGCCGGTGGAACGAGCCGTGGTGATCAAGGCTCCGGCCGGACAGACGCCGGAGACGTTTGTCGTTCCGGGGTCGGAACCCGTTTCGGAAGCTGCGCCCGCGCGGGAGTCCGATGATGTGGCGGCGGCGGTCCGCCGGATTTCATCGCTGGCGGATTCCGTGCAGGCGGACGCGCCGGCGGTCGCGTCCACGCCCGCTGCGGACGGGATCGAGCGGGCCGATGCCGCTGCGGTTCCGGCTGAGCGGCGTACGATCACCATTGGCGGTGGTCCGCTGCGCTCGGAGCGGGCGGAAAGCGCGGCTGCCGGGACGGTTGGCGAAGGTATTACGCCGTTCACCGCTCCGGCGCTGGAGTTGCCCGCCGGAGCCGCCCCGGCTGGGGCGCCGGCGGCCGACAACTCGGTCGTGCAGATGGAGGCGCTTTCGGTTCAGGCCGGCGTGCTGCGAAATTCCCAGACGTCGCTGCGGGAGCGCGCCAGCGTCAGCGTCGATGTCGTCACCTCGCCGGACTTCCGGCGTTTCATCGCCACCGATGTATCGGACATCGTCATACGCATGCCCGGGCTGTCGACGACCACCAAGGGCTCCTTTGCCGTGGTGCGCGGTCTCGCCGAGCGTTATAACCCGATCATGCTCGACGGCATGGTCCTGCCGAGCTCCGATCCGGAGCGGCAGACGCCCGAGCTCGATCTGTTTCCGACCCGGCTGGTGGATGCGGTGGTGGTGAACAAGATGTTCGAGCCCCGGCTGCCGGGCACGTCTTCCGGCGGCGCGATCGATCTCCGGACCAAGACGCTGCCCGAAGGTCGTTATGGACAGTTCACGTTCGGTTTTCGGGCGGACGAAGGTGCGGTCAAGCGTGACGACTTCTTCGGCTCCCGGACCGAGGGTAACCGGGATATGTTTGCGCTCGGCACGAAAGATCGGGCGTCGGTGCCAGCTTCTGACGCCGGGAACATCGCGCTGGTGCGCAGCAACGACACCCCGTGGTCGGGGCGTAGCCGAGCCTTCCCCGTGGGTCTTCGATTTGGGGCGGTCTATGAGAATAGGATCGACCTCGGGGGCGAGGGGCGCGCCCTCGGATATTCGCTCTCCCTCGGCTACGACAGTTCGGCGTCCACGGAGCAGACCGAGACTTTCGGGTTTACGTTTCTGCCGCTGGGTACGAAGGGCTTGCTGGCCGCGGACGGCAAGACGCTCGCCGGCGATCCCAAGGGCGAGACGATCAGCGAATTCGAACGGGAGGTGCGGATTGGTGGCTTGGCGACCATCGGTTATGCGTTCAATGCCAACCACTCGATCGGGCTGAGTCTCTTCCTCAGCCAGATCGGCGCCGACAACGTTACCCGCACCTACCAGGGTTTCAGCGGATTGCAGGTGCCGACGCTGGAGCAGCTCAATTTGCTCCGGGACGCATTCGCCACAGGCAAGATCAGTTCGCAATTCAAGGGTCTCGGCGGAGAAGACACCTTGGCGCGTTCCGAGTCTGGTTATTACCGCGAGCGGAATCTCACCGACTTGAAGCTGTCCGGTGAGCACAAACTCTCGTCGGCCCGGGTCGAATGGGCGCTCGCCGATATTCGGACGAGTCAGGACGAGCCCGATGCGACGTTCCTGCCCTACCAGCAGCGCTTCCCTTCGGTCACTGGGCAGAAGTCGCTCTTCATCGAGTACGGCCAACCGGGCCGCAATCCTTCGCGCTACTGGCGCGAGGTTTCGGAGTCAACCCGGGCGGGGCGGCTCGATGGTCAAATCGATTTCGATCTCGGCCTCGCGGACGCGATCCGCCTTCGCTCTGGCATCTATATTGACGAGACTGAGCGTTCCTTCCTTCAGGAATCTTTTTATCTTTCGGCCGGACCTCGGTCGACGGGCAACACATTGGAGGAACTGATAGCGGACGTGCGCAAAGCGCCGTTCGACCCGGGCGCCGGCACGCAGCGGGTGCTCAATACGACCCCGGCCTTCGCCAATGCCGAACGCAAGCAGGCGGCCGCATATCTGAGTTTCAACCTCCCGCTCGTTGCGGAGCAGCAGTGGGCCCGCAAGCTAGATCTCTTGGTCGGGGCGCGGATGGAACGCTTTCAACTCGACGCGTCCGGACGCGGACAGTTGTTCAACGAACGCAGCGCCGACTTCTTCCTTTCGGCGCTCGACCAGCAACTGGTGGAGCCGGCGGACTATGGCACGGACAAGTCGGCCAATCGTGTTTTCGCGCGTGCACTCGAGGAAGACACCCTGCATCCCGCCGCCGCGCTGACCTGGTCGCCGATCAGCCGGATGAACGTCCGGCTCGGGTACTCGCGCACGGTTGCGCGGCCCTCGTTCCGGGAGGTGGGGCCCTATTTCACCAATGACGAAGTCACCAACGAGGTTCAGCATGGCAATGTATTCCTGCGTACCTCGCAGGTCGACAACTACGACTTCCGGATCGAGTACTTCCTGCCCAAGCGCCGCGATCTGATCGCGCTCAGTCTGTTCGCCAAGCGGATCGCGAACCCGATCGAAAAGGTGAAGGTGGTTACGAGCGGCGTCGGGACGCCGGTCATCGGCTGGTTCAATAATCCGGGCGATGCCAATATACGCGGTGGAGAGTTCGAGGCGGCGAAGAACCTCGGCTTTCTGGGTGAACTGGGCTCGTGGTTTACGCTGGGCGGCAACGCCACGTTCATCGATGCGCGTGTTCCGGTGGGCAGGAAGGAACTCGGCTTCGCCGCGGGTGAAGAGCGGCAGCTCTTTGATCAGCCGGAGTGGATCGCCAACGCCTACCTTACCTTTGACCACCAGCCGTCCGGATTTTCTACCACGCTCTCGTGGTTCTCGATCAGCGATGTGCTGCGCAATATCGATACGTTCACCTGGAATACGTACGTGGCGGGCTACAGCCGGCTCGACCTCACATTGAGCCAACGCTTCGGGCGTCAGTGGCAGGTGCGCGTGCAGGCCCGCAATCTCGCGGATCCGCCCCGCGAGTTCATCGCCGATCCTGAAGTCGCCACGGACGGCGTCGTCCTCCGGACCTTCAAGGACGGGCGCAACTACTCTCTCTCTGCGAGCTATGACTTCTGAAGATCAGCGTGACGGCCGGGGCTCGGACGGAACGCGCTCAACTCATGGCGAAAATGTTTGTTCCGGCGGAGCCCACTCCGCCGGAACTTTGACTGGAGCAGCGAGGCCCGCGAGGGCCGTACCCGCTCCGGCCAAATCCTAACCAAACGATAGAAAAGTCAGTTGTTGGCGTTACTCAAATGCAAAAGAAATCAAAGCTCATGATCGCGGGGCTCGCGTCCCTCGCGATGGCCGCCGGCGCCCACGCCGGTGTTAAGTATATTGGAACCCCAGGCGGCACCGCCTCGTCGATCGTCGACCTGTCGGTTCCTTCCGTTGACGGAGTTGTCTATACTGAGGCGACGTTCGAAGCTGCCTTCGGTGGTGACTATACTCCGGCCGGTTCCGCCATCAATGGCGTGCCGACCTGGCAGCTCACGACCGCCGACCAATATGTCCTCGAGGACATTGTTTCGATCACCAAGGGCAACCTGATCATCGACGCCGGTGTCGTCGTGCGCGGACAGCCCCGCTCAGGACCGTCTGACTTCGACGGCGGTGCGCTTCTGATCGCGGCCGGCGCCAAGATCATTGCGGCTGGCGAGGCCACCAACCCGATCGTGTTCACGACGGCCTCGACCACGGGCGGCCTCACGGGCGGCCGCGCGTCGGGTGCCTCGCCGACCTTCTGGGATCAGCCCGGCGTACTCGCTCCGAAATCGGCCGAAGTGGCCGGACTGTGGGGCGGCGTGATCGTCCTCGGCAAGGCTCCGACCAACGCCGACCGTGACGGTGGCATCGCGGCCACGGGCACGCTCAATGCGTTCCTGGTCGCTGGAAAATCGACGATCGAACAGGTAATCTTCGGGTACGGCTCCGGCGCAAATAAGGATACGTTCTCCGGTACCTACAGCGACGGCAACGCCTACACGAGCCTCGTGGCCTTCGTGACCAACGATGACCGTTCCTCGATCGAAGGCGTCCCCGCGACCTCCTCGATCGCTCTTTCCGGTTTGGATCGTTTTGGCGGCTTCGATGCCGACGACAACTCCGGCATCATCAAGTACGCTTCGATTCGCCATGGCGGCTCCAACCTGGCCGCGAATAGCGAAGTGAACGGTCTGACGCTCGGTGGTGTTGGCCGCGGCACGTCCATTTCCTACGTCGAAATCTACGGCAACACGGACGACGGTCTCGAGATCTTCGGCGGCACGGTGAATTGCGACCATATCCTGGTTGTCGCGCAGCAGGATGACGGCCTCGATTTCGACGCCGGCTGGACGGGCACGCTGCAATTCGCGGTCGTGGTCGGTGGCGCGGCGGGCGACAAACTCCTCGAGTGGGACGGCAGCTACGAAGCCGAGACGGTCAACGGTTTCCCCAATGCCAATCCGTCCACCATCACCCGGACGCCAGTCTCGAACTACAGTGTCTATAATGTGACGCTCCTTGGGAACACGGTCTCCGGCAACCACGGTATCCATATCCGTGACCAGTCGGCCGCGCGGCTCGTGAACTCGCTCGTGGTCAACGCCGGCTCGAACCTGCTCGAAGTTGACAATCGCGTCGCGGGCAATCGCAGCACGACCAACAACTTCGCCACCGGACTGGCCGAGATCGTCGGCGTATCGTTTGCGAAGTCCGGCACCACCACGGCGAGTGCCTGGACCAACGCTGGCTCCGACGATGCCACGGTCGACACGGCCATTACGGCGACGGCCCGCGCGAACTACTTCAACATCAGCGCGAACTCGAATCCCGGTCTGGCGACGCTTCCGACCACCGGTCTTTCCGGTAGCCAGAACATTACGCTGGTCCCGAGCTCCGGCTCGGCCTCCCCGGGCGCGCTCGATGCCGTGCTCGATGACGGCACGTTCTCGGCCAACGCGACGATCACGTTCGTCACCTACCGCGGCGCCTTCGAGCCCGACACCAACGAGAAGTGGACGTCCAACTGGACGGCCGCGGCTCTCGCGAACGTCATCGTCCCTTAACTCGTAGCCGACTCCAACACCCTTTGCGGGGCGGGCCAGAATCCCCACCGATTCGAAGTCCGTCCCGTGATCTCCCCTCAATCAGAAATTAGTAATGAAATCCTCCCACAAGATACTCCTCGCGTCGGCCGTCCTCGGCGGACTGGCGCTCGTTCCCGCTCAAGGTCAGACGGCGATTACGGTCGGTAACCAAGCCCTGCTGAATGGCTGGGACTTCGACAACATCCTCACCGGCACCTTGCCCAGTTCTCCGGTCCGCGGCCGCTATTCAGATGTCTTCGGCAACAACAGCAGCCCCACGGCTCTGACTGCTCCCGGCGGCATCTATTTCAACGGCAGCTTTGGCTCTGACAACTGGGGCTCGATCGCCAAGAATAACACCGGTGACATCAACCGCGACATTCTCACCCGCTCCGGTTCCGGCTCGACTTTCGATCTCGGCGGCCAAACGGGTGGTGAGGGTGCGGCGAACTTCAACGCGGCCGGAGTCGGCACGACGTTCAGCAAGTTCTCGGTCAACCTCCACACCTTCGACGGCGTGAACACCTTCGATAGCCTCAAGCTGTCGATGTGGGGGCGCGACACGGCGAACACGGCGGGCGGCGCCACCATCAACTGGTTCTATAGCATCGATGGCGGTGCGACCCAAGTGGCGACCGGACTCAGCATGAGCTTCGTCGGAAACTCGTTCCAGGAGCAGGTCGTCGACTTCTTCGGCGTCTCTCCCGCCCTGACGGCGATCAACACGGCGCTTACGGGCAAAGCTGAAGTGTACCTGATCGGTCAGGTAGTCGAGTCTGAGACGGGCGTGGTGCTCAATCTCGACAACATCGGTGCCTACGGCATCGCGGTTGCCGCTATTCCTGAGCCCTCCACGTACGCTGCCATCCTTGGCGCGATGACGGCGGGCGTGGTTGCGCTGCGCCGCCGCCGGCAGGTCTTGGTAGCTTAAGTGACACGTTACGCCTGAAATTCGGGGGCCACCGCACAGATGCAGGTGGCCCCCTTTCGGCGTCTTTCGACTGCTGCAGGTTCATAGATCCCGTTCCGGATCACTTCCTCTTTCCCGATCTTCCTTTCGTGCTTGTGAACTTCCTGTCCCTTTTCCCCTCGTTGTCGTTGGGTTCCGCTCGCTCCGTGCACCGCGCCAAAGTCTTCTTTGTCGCGTTGCTGCTGGTGTCCGGATCCACGATCCCTACTGCGGTTGGCCAGACGCTGATCGCCCCGGGAAATCAGGCGCTGCTGGCCGGTTGGGACTTTGATGCCATTTTGACTTCGAGCCTGCCGGCTCCGGTCCGGCCGCGCTACTCGGACGTATTTGGCGACTTCAATCAGGCGGCTGGCGTATCCGCGGCGGGAGGCATTTATTTCAACGGACAATTTGGTTCCGACAACTGGGGCTCGGTGGCCAAGAACAATACCGGAGATATCAACCGTGATATCCTCACCCGTAACGGATCCGGATCGACGTTTGACCTCGGCGGCCAGACCGGAGGCGAAGGCGCAGCAAATCTCAACAATGCGAGCGTCGGCACCACAGCCATGGATGAATTTTCGATCCAGCTGCACCTCGCTGACGCGATCAATTCGTTCAAGGATCTGCAACTCTCGCTCTGGGGCCGTGATGTCTCGGGTGTGGGCGCAAGAATCGACTGGTTTTACAGCATCGACGACGGAGCGACCAAAGTGCCGACTTCGCTGAGCAGTACCTTCAACACGGATGTTTTCAGCAACTTGATCGTCGATTTTTCCAGCCTGACGGCGCTCAACGGCAAGACCGACGTCTATATAATCGGCAAAGTGAGCGAGACAGGTAGCACGGCTATCCTGAATCTCGACAACATCGGCGCCTATGCCTTCGCCCAAGTGGTGGCCGGCGCGTCGCCCATCGTATATTGGAAGGGCGGCACCGGGGCGTGGGCAACCACCGGCACCGACTGGCGCGATGCCGGCGGTGCTACCCCGACGGCTTGGAACTCCGGCACGGCGGTTTTTCGGCAGGTTTCCGGTGCTACTCCCGGAACTATCACGGTCGACCCCGCCGGCCTCGTCTTCACCGGCGTGCAGTTCACCACCAGCGGCTACACCGTTGCGGGCGGCAATCTCTCCACGTCCACCGCGAGCACGCCGATCCAGGTAGGTGACGGAGGGTCGGTGGCTGCGTCGATGGTCGCTACCATCTCCGCCCCGATCATCGGCACCGGCGGGATCGAGAAGACCGGCCTGGGCACGTTGACGCTTGCCGGCAACAATACCTACGCCGGCAATACGACCGTCTCGACCGGCACGCTGCTCGTCACCGGCAACCAATCCGCGGCCGCCGGCCCCGTCACGGTCGCTTCCGGCGCGACCCTCGGCGGCACGGGCGCGCTCAGCAACACCACGGTGCAGAGCGGCGGCATCCTCACCGGCACGGCCGGCAGCACCCTGACCCTCTCGAGCCTGACCCTCAACGCCACGTCGCAGGTCAACGTCACGCTCGGCGCTCCGTCCACCACGACGCTCTTCCAGGTCAACGGCGGCCTCACCCTCGACGGCGTGCTCAATGTCGCCGGTGCGACCGGATTCGGGTCGGGATTGTATCGCGTCTTCAACTACACGGGAAATCTGATCAATAACACCCTGACCGCTGGCACCGTCCCGACCGGGTTCACCGCGTCCGAGATCCAGACCAGCGTGGCCAACCAGGTGAACATCGTCTTCGCCGCCGCGAGCGGCGGGGGCGGAAGCGGTGGCAGCGGCGGGTCCGGGGGCAGCGGCGGTTCGGGCGGCAGTGGCGGTTCCGGCGGCAGCGGTGGCAGCGGTGGCTCGGGTGGCAGCGGCGGATCCGGCGGTGGCACCGTGGCGGTCGGCGCACGACCGATCTGGATCGGCGGCGACGGCTTCTGGAATGCGTCCGCGAACGACACGAGTTGGAAATCAGTCGACGGTGCGACCACCGGGGCCTGGGATTCCGGGCTGGCGATCTTCCAGGGCACTCCCGGCACGGTGATCGTCAGCACCTCCGCGGGGCCGGTCAATTTTACCGGCGTCCAGTTTGCCGTGAACGGCTATTCGGTTACCGGCGGCACCCTGACGACCACGACGGAACGCACCAACCTTCGCGTCGGCGACGGCACGTCCGGGAGTTCCAGCATGACGGGCCTGATCTCGGCGCCCATCGCCGGCACCGGCGGCGTCGAAAAGAACGACCTGGGCACGCTGACCCTGACTGGCGCCAACACCTACACGGGCGGTACGCTCATCAGCGCCGGCACGCTCCAACTCGGCAGTGGCGGCACGGCCGGTTCCATCGTCGGCAACGTCACGAACAACGCCGGGCTCACGTTCAACCGCAGCGATGCGGTGGCCTTCGACGGCAGCATCACCGGCACCGGCTCCGTGACGCACGCCGGCACCGGCACCACGACGCTCAACGGCAACAACACTTACACCGGCGGTACGACGATCAGCGCCGGCACGCTCCAGGTCGGCAGCGGCGGCACGACCGGGCGGATCGCCGGCAACATCACGAACAACGCCAGCCTCGTCTTCAATCGCAGCGACGCCCTCGCGTACTCCGGCGTGATCAGCGGCACCGGAGCGTTGACGCAGGCGGGAGGCGGCACGACGACGCTGACCGGCAACAGCACCTATACCGGCGGCACCACGATCAGCGCCGGCACCCTCCAACTCGGCAACGGCGGCACGTCGGGCGCGATCACGGGCAATGTGACCAACAACGGCACGCTCGCGATCAATCGGAGTGACGCCGTCGCGTTCGACGGTGTGGTCAGCGGCAGCGGCGGTCTCGCCCAGAATGGACGCGGCACGACGACGCTCACGGCGGCGAATACCTACACCGGCGCTCCCGCGGTCAACGCCGGTACCCTCCTGATCACCGGCAACCAGTCGACCGCCACCGGTGCGATCACCGTGGCGGGCGGCGCCACTCTCGGCGGCGCGGGAACTTCGGGCGGAGTCGTGTCGGTGCTCGATGGCGGCACCGTCGTCGCGCCGTCCAGCGGCGCCCTGACCGTCGGCGGACTTTCCCTCGCGGCCGGCAGCCGCACCGGTTTCACGGTCGGCGCCCCCAGTGCCACACGCACCCTGCAGGTCAATGGCGCGCTCACCCTCGACGGTCGCTACAATCTTTCGGATTCGGGCGGGCTTGCGCCGGGCACGTATCGATTGATCGACTACACCGGATCACTC
>JBEIHL010000050.1:0-9566 GCA_040381375.1 Opitutaceae bacterium | reverse complement strand
GGGGCCGGGGCCCCCCCCCCGCCCCCACCCGCCCCCCGGCGGGGGGGGCCCCCCCCGCTCCCAGGGTGGCTCCGCCGGAGCGCATCGCTCCCCACCTTCCCCGCCACCACCGCCCACGGCAGCCACAGCAGCGCCGCCGCCCAGTGTTTCTCCCGCCACGGCCACTGCAGGCTGTGCACGATCGAAAACACGAAATCATGCACCGTCTTCGCCTTCAGGTCGCGATGCCACTCGACTTCGACGCGGATCAGCAGGCCGATCACCACGAACGCGCCCATGACCACCAAGGCCGGCCAGGATTGCCGCCAGGTCGTGGCCCGAAAAAAGAGCCGCCAGCCGAGCACGACGAGTACGACGGCGGCGGCGATGAAGCCCGACGCCATCGTCCCGAGAGCCAGCAGCGCCGCGAGCAGTCCGCCCCACCACGTCGCGCTGCCCACGCGTGCGAACGGAATGGATACGACCGCGGCGAACGAGAGCCCCGCGAGCCAGTACTGCTGCGAGTGAAATCCGCCGAGCACGTTTTGCCAGGCAACCGGCAGGCCGAAGAGTGCGGCGATGAAAACAAAGAGCGGGACCTGCCACCGCACCGCCACGGCCCGCCGCCCGAAGAGCCAGAATCCGACCGCGAGCCCGGCGTGGAGCAGGGCGTTCGTCGCGGCTTCGAGACGCGAGTCCCACTGGCCATTGATCAGGACGAGCGCGAGGTTCTGCAACTTCGTCATGATGACCCGGTGCTCGTTGTGCGGATGCACCAGGTGCCGGAGGAAGTTCTCGTTTTCGAACCACGGAATCAGGAGCTCGACCGCCTCGGCGTCCCACTGGTCCCAGTCCGGCATCGCCGACCCGTAACGGTCGAACGTGGCCCACTTGCCTCCGACGATCAGGAGGAAAAGGCAGACGGCAAAGGCAGCGGAGAGAAGGCGCTTCATTCAGCTCGTTCGATTCACGCCTCCCAGTCCGGTCGTCCGTTCCGCCCACACCGCGAACGGCTCCGCGTCGGCGCGCAGCACGGCGCGCGGATCGCCGCCGGTGCGCAGTCGGAAAACCTCGGCGTCGGCCCGCGCGCGCCAGCCTTTGTGCACGCGCAGGACGGCGAGTACGCCGTTTGGGCTCGCGGCCGGGAAGCCGTCGACGAGATCGACGATCTCCCACTGCAGCCGCGGCAGCTCGGGTCGCACCGGCGGTCGGGCGAGGGTTTCGAGCAGCTCGCGCAGATTCGCGGGCTCGAAGGTGTGAAAGTGGATGTTGATCTCCTCGCCACGTGCCACGGCGTCGTGCAGCCCGCGGGCGAAGTCGACGCGACGGGCGGGAATTTCCTCCGGGGCTATCCCGGGTTGGTAAAGCGCCCAGTCGAGGCCCAACGCGAAGTCGTCGATGTGCGTCGCGTCGCAGGCCGTCGTGCCCTGCTCAAAGTCGGCGAGCAGGTGCTCCACCGGCGTGAGTTCGCGGCTGCGATCGAAGGTCGCGAGCCGGTTTGGCACGATGAGGTAAACGATACCGCCGGGCCGCACGACACGGTACCACTCGACGAGCGCGGCGACGGGGTTGGCGACGTGTTCCAGCACGTGCGATGCGATGACGTAGTCGAGCGCGTGATCGTGAAACGGCAGCGCGCAGGCGTGGCCGTAGAAATCCGCTGCGCAGAGGTCGGCGCCGAAGGCCTTGAAACAATCGACCTGAATTGCCGGCGGCTCGAGTCCGGGCACCGGCTTGCCGCCGGAGCCGACCTCGACCCCCATTTTCCCCGCTCCCATCCACTGCGCGACTTTCTCCGCGTGCGTCATGCCGGATTTGAATGTTCGGGTGAGGCTGTAGGAGCGGCTTTACGCCGCGACCGGTCGGCAATCAAGTTCGGGTCGCGGCATAAAGCCGCTCCTACAGTCGTACGAATTGCGCGTGCGAAGTGCGGCCTCATGCGGGTCGGGTCGCGACCGCGAACAAGTGATAGTGCAACGGCGTGCCTTCGATCGTTCGCAGCGGATACGGCCCGTGGAAACGCAGTTCGACCTCGGGATAAAACTCCCGCAGCAGCGCCCCGAGGCTCCAGCGGGTGAAGAAATTCTTGTGGTCGCCCTCGAGCATGTGCCACGGGACGGCGAGATGATCCCAGAGGTAGCCGAGCAGTTCGCAGTTTGGCACCGACACGATGAGCTGGTGCGGCGCCACGCGGCTCACTTCCCGCAGGAAAGCGCGCGGTTCGTCGATGTGCTCGAGCACGTCGAGACAGAGCGCGGCGTCGAAACTGCCATCGGCACCCGGCAGCGTGCGTCCGTCGGTGTACGCATGCGGCAGGCCGAGGCGCGTGAGTTCCGCGCAGTCGGCCGCGTCGATCTCGACGCCGAACCAGTCGTACCCAGCGGCCCGCAACCCGCGCCCGTACGAACCGATGCCGCAGCCGACATCGATAACCCGGCGCGGCGGTTCCCCCAGGTAACGGCGCAGCAGAAGGTCGATTTCGCCGTTGGGGTGGGCGAGTGACGGGCCCTCGGTGAAAATCTGCGCGCGACGCTGGATCGCCGTCGTGCGATGGTCCAGCAGCACCCCGAAGTGATTGCGCCGGTAGTCGCGCCCGAGCACCTCGACCGCGGTGGCGGCGAGGAAATCGCTGACGCTGCCATCGCTGAACCGCGCGCGAACACGCACGTCCAGCGGAGGCCCGGGGATCGCGGCGGGATGGTGCGCGAAGAGTTCGAAGCCGACGCGCGTGGCCGGGGGCAGACCGAGGGCGGCGTTGACGTCGGCGCGTTCGTAGAACGCCCGCGTTTCGCCGAGCCGGGTTTCGTTTGCCCACGCTTCGACGGCGGTGAGGCGTGCCTGGGCCCGATCCATCCAGATCCAACCGCGCACGAAAAAGCTGAGCGGATCGACGAGTGCGGCCGCGGCGGGTTCGTCGATGCGGGCCTGGGCGAAGGCCGCGACCGGGAGCGGAGCCGCGATGGATCTCGCGGTGGCCGGGCGCCAAGCGCGCGCGGGAGCACCGTCCGCCGTCGGCAGAAGCACGGGCCGCGCGGCGCGCAGCGGATAGCGGCGGCCGCCGGTGAGCGCGACGAGGCTCGCTTCGCCACCGGCGGACTCGCAGTGGAGCGGCGAGAGCGTCACCGGGCACACCAGCGGCAGCGGCGGGATCGCCGTCGCGGCCACCGTGAGCGCGAACGAAGCGGTCGCGCGATGGTTCGCGGCAGGCGAACCGGTGCGACGCAGCAGCAGCGCGATGCCGTCGGTGCGGTCGGGTGGGTAGCGTTCGGCCTGTGCGTGGAGCTTGAAGCGGGGCGCGGCACCGCCGAGAAACCCCGCGGACTCGAGGGCCTCGAGCAGCGATCCCGGCGTGAAGGTGTGAAAATGGATGTCGATCGGCCGCCCCTGCCGCACGTCGTGCAGATAGCGATTGCGCGCGGCGAGCTGGCGGGCGGGTCGCTCCGCGGCCGGCACCTCGGGGTGCAGCAGCGACCAGTCCGTCTGGTAGATGAACTCATCGACGTGTTCGAGCGACGTCGCCGCGGTGCGGCCGCGGTGGAAATCCTCGAGCAGGTGGGCGCTGGTCGTCGTGGGCCGCGGGTGATCGAACGTATAGCGTTGATCCGGCACGACGAGGTACAGCCAGCCGCCGGGGCGCAGCACGCGGTGCCACTCGTGCAGGGCGGCGAGCGGGTCGGGCAGGTGTTCCAGCACGTGCGAACTGCAAAGGTAGTCGAGCGTGCCGTCGGCGATCGGCAGGGCGCTGCCGTCGGAGAGGAAATCGACGCGTCCGGCGGTGCCGGCGAAATCCGCGACGGCGTCGGTGTAGTAGGGCGTCAGGCCTTCGACGGGTCGGGCATGGGCGCCGATCTCGACGCCGAGGGCGTTCGGCGGGAGTTGCGTGTGGAGCATCGCCCGCGGATCGCGGTCGAGGGGAAGCGGGCCGACGCGGCTGACGAACAGCGGCGGCGTGTACGTGCCGTCGCGCAGCCGGGCGCGAATCGCCAGATCGAACTGCGTGCGCGGCGGGACGGTCGGGTGGGCGGCGGGAAAGCGGAAGGCGGTGCACGTCTCTTCGGGCAGCGCGTACTTGGCGCTGACATCGGCGCGCGCGGCAAAGACCGCGGATTCGCCAAGTTTCGTGTCTCCGCTCCACGCCTCGACGGCGGCGAGTTGCGAATGCCGCTCCTCGAGCCACAGCCACCCACGAACCGTGAACGTCCGCGGATCGAACTCCATGCCGGGAGCAGGCTCGTCGATATGAATGGGCATGATGATTTTTAACCACGGATCACACGGATCACACGGATTCGAGCCAGGTACTCTGCAGGCCGGCCGGTCAACGGACGATTCGCTTCCATTCCAGCGTCGCGGTCTTGAAATTGAGCAGCAGGGCCAGACGAAGTTGAGTGATAGCCAGGTAACCAGTCATCTGCGCGACGTGAGCGTCATTGAAGGCAGTCACGACTTTCGTATCCACGACCACGAGGTCATCGACAATCACATCGGGAACTAGAGTCCCGACAAGGTGCTGCTCGTAGTGAACGGGAAACGATCGCTGCTGTTCCACCTGATGGCCGCGGGAGTTCAATTCGATGCAGAGGGCGTTTTCGTAGAGCTTCTCATCGAGTCCGGGGCGTAGCGCATTCAGTACTTTCATCGCCGCCCCGATGATTCCCTCACTCAATTGGGCGTGCAGCATCGATTGTCGGGGTTTGCGGTGGTACCAGGTGGAATGCAAGGGAGACATACGTCGCCTGATCCGTGCTATCCGTGTGATCCGTGGTCAAAATCCCGTTTGCTCAATCCAGGGGTGGCCAGGGGCGGGGCGGCAGCGCCAGGGTGAAGTCGTTGATCGTGAGCGTGAGGTTCGGGTTGTAGGCCGGATCTCGGTCGAGCAGTTCCCCCCACGTGGTCCGCATGTACTCGACCTCGCTGCGGAAACGATCGCGCTTTTCCAGTGTATCCTCTTTGCCCCGACTCGCGCTTTCGTGGTGGTAAAGTTCCGCGTACGGCGTCCAGAGGTTGCGGTAGCCCGCGGCGCGCACCTTCAGGCAGAAGTCGACGTCGTTGAACGCCACCTTCAACTGGTCCGCATTCAAGCCTCCCACCTGCTCGTAAACTTCGCGGCGCATCACGAGGCAGGCCGCGGTGACGGCCGAGAGGTTTTGCTGGAGCAGATTCCGGTGCGCCTGGCCTGCCGCGCCGCGCGGGTGGGTTTGCCAGGCGTGCGCGGCCACGCCGCCGATGCCGAGGATCACGCCGGCGTGCTGGATCTTGTCGTCGGGGTAGTAGAGCTTCGCGCCCACGCACCCGATCTCCGGCCGCAGCGCGTGGCTCACCATCTCGTCGAGCCAGTCGCCGTGGATGACCTCGAGGTCGTTGTTCAACAAACCGACCACGGGCGCATCCGTCTGCGCCACGCCGAAATTGTTCAGGGCGGAATAGTTGAATTCCCCTGGGAAATGCACGACGCGGACGCGCTGTCCGGGCGAGGGGCGAGGGGCGAGGGGCGATGGGGCGGAGGACGCAAACGTGCTGAGGTAGGCGAGCGTCTCCGGCTCGTCGCTATCGTTGTCGACGATCAGGATCTCGAAATTTGGATACGTCGTCTTCGCCAGCAGGCTCTCCACGCACGGCTTGAGCACGTTGAGGCGGTTGCGGGTCGGGATGATGAGCGTGACGCGGGGTGCCGGGTCGGGTACCGGGTAATGGACGCGCCAATACGAACCCTTGGTGGGCGAAATCGTGGCGTTCACGCCGACGCGCACGAAATGCTCTGAAATCACCTTTTCCGCCGCCTGCGTCGCATAGCTCTTCGCGCCGATGAGCATCGCGGTCGAGCCCGGCACGCTGCGCCAGTGGTAGAGAATTTTCGGGATGTGCCGGATACGATCGGGCGCGGTGCGCTCGATGACGCGCATCGCGAGGTCCCAGTCCTGCGACCCTTCGTAGCCGACGCGGAAGCCGCCGACCTCGCGCACGAGCAGCGTGCGGTACACGCCGAGGTGGCTGATGTAGTTCTGGACCATGAAAAGGTCCGGATTCCAGTCGGGCTTGAAGTAGTGGTCGTAGCGGTGGCCGTTCTCGTCGATCTTGTCTTCGTCGCTGTAAACGAGGTCGGCGTCCGGATGCGCGTCGAGTTCGAGCGCCACGCAGGCGAGCGCGTGCGGCCGCAGTTCGTCGTCGTGATCGAGCAGCGCGATGAACTCACCGTGGGCGAGCGCGAGCGCGTCGTTCGACGCGGCGGAGATGTGGCCGTTGCGTTCGCGGAACACGACCTTGATGCGCTCGGGATCTTTTTTCCGGTAGCGCTCAAGGATCTTCTGCACGTGCGGCTCCTTCGAGGCGTCGTCGGAGATGCAGAGCTCCCAGTTCTCGTAGAGCTGGCGGCGCACCGATTCGATCGCGGCGACGAGCCACTTTTCCGGCGTGTTGTACGTCGGCATCAGCACCGATATTTTCGGCCGGCGCTTCAACGTCGCGAGCTTGGCCCGGATCTTCTGCGCACCCTCGGGCGTGAGCGAGTCATAGGTGGCCGCCCAGGCGGCGTAGGTGTTGGGCGGCGGCGGGGCGGCGTTCGCCGTGCGGCGAATCGCCTTCGAAACGGCGGTGTGCCAGGTCCCCGACTCATCCTGCACTTCGATCGTGAGGAGGTGCGTGCCGCGGCGGGGCACGTCGACCTTCACGATCCAGCCGCAACGCTCGGCAGCGGGGAAGTCGCGGAAGTGGTCGAGCACGTCGAGGCGTTCGAGTCCGAACTCACACGAGGCCGGCTTGTCGCCGATCCGCGCCCGCGCGGCTTGCAGTGTCACGCGGTCCCGATGCAGCGACCAGCCTCGGACGTTCAGCGTGGGGGCGATGTTCGACCAGTCCTGCGGGTAATCGATGTTTCCGAGCAGCTTTGGCGACACGGCCGGCGGCGCGGGCTGGTCGAAGAAAGCGCGACGCAGGACGCGGAACGGCGTCGTGATCTGCCACGAGAACGACGACTGCATCTTCGCGATTTTCTCGTCGCGGGAGCGCAGGACCGCCTCGGCCTGCGCGAGCTTGTCGGCGGCGACGGCGAGTTCGCCCGCGTGCACGGCGCGCAGGTGTTCCTGCGCTTGGCGCTCGGCGGCGGTGGCGTCGCGCGAAGACTTTAGGTCGGCCTTCGTTTGCGCGAGCTCGTCCTTGAGCGCGATGATCTCGGCGTCGGCGCCGAGCAGGGCGTTCTCGTAGGCGGTCACCTGTACGCGCGCGGTGCGCAACAGCACGTCGGCCTGGTCGCGGCGGAGCTTATGTTGCGCGAGTTCCTTGCCGATGTTGTCGGCGTAGACCTGCGTCATGGCGCGGGACTGCTCGAGTCCGGCAGCGTGTTCGCGCGCGGCGGCGAGCAGATCCTCGAGGTTCTTCGCGTGCTGCTGCGTGAGCTTTTCGCGGTCGAGCACGGCGTCGCGCTCAGCCTTGACGATGTCGATCCGATGGCGGGCGGAGAGTTCGATGCTTTGCTCGAGCTGACGCACGATTCTGGCGAGCAGGTCGGTTCGGGCGGCGAGTTGCCGGGCGTCGGGATCCTCGAGGGAGGCGGCGGCCTCGTTCAACTGGCTGGCGAGATTCGCGGCGAAGAGCGTGGCGTCGGAGTTCGTGGCACTGGCGGCGAGCGACCAGTCGGTGGCCGACGGACGGGCCAGGGTATCGGCGTAAAACCCTTCGAGCCCGCGCGTGTTGGTGGCGAGGTCGAAGTGTTCGCGGGCGAAAACGACGGCGTTAGCGCCGAGTCTCGCGCGGAGAGCGTCGTCCTGGAAGAGCCGCTCGCAGGTGTCGGCGATCTCGGCGGGCGTGCCGGTCGGGAGGAACACTGCCTCGCGGCCATTCTGCATCAGCGCGGCGAGATTGGTGGGCGGGAGCGCGACGGCGCGGCCGCTGGCGAGAAATTCGGGGAGCTTCGACGGCAGGCGGTAGTCGTTGAACGGGCCGGCGTGGCCGGGCTGCACGAGCACGTCGGCGAGGGCGAGCAGGCGGGGCAGTTTTGCCTTCTCGATGAAGCCGAGGTCGATGACGTGCCGCTTCACGTCGGGCGCGAGGCCGTCGAGGAAGCGTGGGGAGTTGAAGCCGGTGCGGACGAGGCTCGTCGGGATGCCGCGTTGGTTGAGCAGGGCGACGGCGAGGTAGAGCTCCCGCATCTCAGGCTCGTTGGCGAAGGTGTTGCTGCCGGTGAAGACGATGACCCGGTCGTCGTCGGGCAACCCGATCTCATCGCGGAACGCGGGGTCGGCAGGCTCGGCCCGGTAGAGTGTGAAGTCGACCCCGGGAAAAAGGAGATGCGTCGGCGTGCCAGGCGGCGCGAACGCGGCGAGTTTGTCGATGATGTGAGTCACGCCGTCCGCGAGCGTCAGAAAACCCTCGGCGCGGAGCGGATGGGGCAGGCTGTCGTTGAGTTTCGCCTCGAGCTCAGTGGCACCGGCGTCGCGGAGTTGCGCGAACGATTGGCCGGTGAAGCTCTCGAGCAGAAAGTGTTCGTTGTCCTCGAGGTGAACGATGAGACGCGGGTGAGTCGCGTGGCCTGCCTTGGCTGGAACGGCGGAGGCGAGCGCGGCGTTCTGGTAGGCGAGGGTGAACTTCCGCACGTACTCGCGCGGGGTCCAGGCGTGGATCAAGTCGGCGGGCCGACCGTCGGGAAAGAGGTTGGGCCGGGCGAGCGCTTCGTCGTAGGTCGCGGCGATGAACAGCGGGTGTGCGATATGCGCCAGCGTCTCCTTGCGCTCCGGCACGACCACCACGCAGGCGTGGCCGGCGGCGGAAAGCGTGTTCGCGAATCCGCCGATGTGATTGAGGCTGTTGGTGGTGAAGTCGCCGTAGTTGACGAAGAGAATGTTCACGCGCGGGAAATCAGGGAACAGGAAGGACGGGAAGGTCGGGAAGAATCAAGGCTGGTCTGCGCCACGCAGGGTTAGGCGGCGAATGCCATCTTTGAGGACGAGTTCATGAAAATTGAACAGCAGGCCGACGGGAGCGTCGACGAGTCGCATGTAGCTGAGCAGTTGAGCGACGTGAATCGGGAGAATTCGCTCCACGGCCTTGGCTTCGACGACGAGGCAATGGTCGACGAAGAAGTCGAGTCGCAACGGTTCTTCAAAGGTCAAGTCCTTGTAGATGACAGGAACGGCAAGTTCCTGAATGGCTGGAATCCCACGGAGGCTAAACTCATGCCTGAGACAGCGAGTGTAAATACTCTCGAGCAGCCCGGGCCCTTGATGGCGGTGCACCTCGATCGCTGCCCCGATGACGTGCGGTGTCCATCGATCCGCGCGGTTGAAACTTACATGTCTGCTCATCTTCCCGTTCTTCCCGATCTTCCTGTTCAAGTTTTGGAGGCATTGAACAGGAAGGCCGGGAAGAACGGGAAGGTCGGATGCGGCGGATTCGAGGGCTGTTCCTAGAGCTTGAATCCTGCGTCGGCGGCGTCCTTGGAGAAGGTCTTGACGGTGTCGAGGGAGAGTTCGGTCAGGTCGAGGCCGAACATCTTGGCGGCCTTGCCGAGGATGTCGTGCGGGACGGTGATGATGGCGCAGCCGCAATCTTGCGCCTGCAGGATGTTGAGCACTTCGCGCGTGCTCGCCCAGAGT
>JBEIHL010000049.1:0-9658 GCA_040381375.1 Opitutaceae bacterium | reverse complement strand
TCGTCGCAGGTGCCGTCCGGCCGCCAGGGCACCACGCAGGTGCCGAGGATCACGCGCGGATAACGGGCCGGGGTGCCGGCCGGCGTGGTCGGGGGAGGGTAGGACGCCATCGGGTTGCTCGGTCCCACGAAGTCAGGAGTGGTATACCACCGCAAGGGTTTCCTTGCGCCCGGCCGCGCGAGGGGTTCGCCCGCCGCAACGCCCCCGCCACCGGCCCCGGGGAGACCGGACCGCGGGGCATTGCGGCGTTGACTTATGGTATACCACTGGAAGCCTGCCGGTCTCGAGCCATGAAGCGTTCATACCCCGGCTGGTTGTTCATCCTCGCCCTCAGCTCCTCCGCCAGCGCCGCCGACCCGGCGGTCCGGGTGGTTCCACCTCGGAGCGTGACCATGGTCACCGCTTCGTCCGCCCAGCCGGCCGAGTACCGCTACCTCGCGTTTCCCACCATCCTGCGGATGTCGGCGGACGAGATCTGGGTTTCCTACAAGGCCGGCCGCAGCCACGCCACCGACGCCGGCGCGGCGATGGAAGTGGTCCGCCACTCCCTCTCGACCGGCGCCACGAGCCTGATCCAGCGGATCCCCGCGCCGGGCCCGAAGCTGTATCAGATGGGTGAATTCGTGCGCCATCCGGACGGTGCGATCGACCTGTGCATCGACGTGCAGGATGTCGGCTGGGACGGCCGCCACTACCGGTCCGGCGCGGAAACGCTGCGCTGGAATCCGGCGCGCCAGGCGTTCGATGCGGCGGCCACGATGGCGCCGGTCGGAGGCGTGCAGTACGGGTATCCGTTCGAGTTCATCGTCGAGGGGCGCACGACGCTGCAGGTCATCATGGCGTTCGGGTACCACAAGCCGGGCGGACGCTGGAGCGTGGACGTGATCCGTTCCGAGGATTCGGGCCGCTCGTGGAACTTCGTGCGGAACCTTACTGAGGAATTCGGCGGCATCCGCGGCAACGAGAGCGGGTTCATGCGGCATGGCGACGGGTTCATCGTGACGACGCGCGGCTACGATCGGATCGCGCGGCTGCACCGGACCGACGGGCAGTTCCGGGTGCGGCACCAGGCCGACGTGACGGGAAGATATCCCTTTGTGAACAGCATCGTCGGCCGGCCGCGGGTCTTTGCGCGCGACGGCCAGGGTTACCTGATCGGGCGCAACTGGACGCGACCGACCGGGACGACCGCCGACCGGAGTGCCGGTCCGAGCGAGATGCAGCTTTGCCTGATCCGCTTTGATCTCGAGACCCTCGCGGTCACCTCGTGTGTGATCCTCGACAATCCCGAGCATCAGAAAGTGACCGACGGTTACTACGCCGTGCCGGTGTTCACAGGCGAGGGCGACGAAGCGCGGATGCAGGTCATCACTTACAAGGGCGTGAATTCGCGGCCGCCGGACATCGTACGGCTCGATTAGCGCTGGGCCGACGTGACGTGAAGGCGTCGGGCTGGTTCTTCCCCTGGAGGCGGGGTGCCCCCACCCCGCGGCGACTCCGTTTCGTAATCACGCTCGGGGGGTTTAGGGCACCCCGCCTCCAGGGCCGATCGATCTTCGCCGGGCTCCTGGTTCTGATCTTCGTCTCGCGGCTGCCGGCCCAGGAGCGCATCTCCTTCCACCAAGTCCCGAGCATCGCGCTCGGCCGGAGCCTGCCGGTGACCGTCGTCGCGCCGGAGCGTACGACTGCACCCACGGAAGCGCCGGTGCTGTTCTTCCTGCACGGCCGCGGCCGGCATCATCGGTCCCTGTTGGAAGCGCCCGCGGCGCCGGCCACGCGGGCGGCGTTGTTGAGCGCGCCGTTCTTCATCGTGCTGCC
Source organism: Opitutaceae bacterium (assembly GCA_040381375.1). Taxonomy (GTDB): domain Bacteria; phylum Verrucomicrobiota; class Verrucomicrobiia; order Opitutales; family Opitutaceae; genus ER46. Next base: position 7,840 of record JBEIHL010000049.1, on the reverse strand, counting down.
GCAGGGCGAGGACGGCTGGTACCTCGATTCGCCCGCGCAGCCCGCGGCACGTTATCAGGCGTGGCTCGAGGAAGTCGTGGCGTGGGCGAACCGGACGCTCCCGGTGTCGACGGCCGCGACGCAGCGGGGGATCGCGGGCTGGTCGATGGGCGGCTACGGCGCGGTGCGTTTTGCGCAAACGCATCCCGGTGCGTTCGGCTTCGTTGGCAGCGTGATCGGGCTGCTCGACTTTCCCCGGGCGGAAACGTTGCCTGAAGGGCAGAACTACCGTGTGCCGGTGGCGCGGTTCACCGCGGATCCGGTGGTGTGGGCGACCCTGAATCCGTTGCACGCGGTCGAGGCTTTGCGCGGCGCGCGCGTCACGCTCGTGCTGGCCACGCGCGGGTTCGAGCGGACGATGAACGAGAACTTCCTCGCCGCGCTGGCAGCGAAACAACTCGCGGCCGAGGTGCACTGGCTCGAAGGCGGACATGAATTCGCGCTGGTCGAGCGGGCGCTGCCGTTGATCATCGACGCGGCGGCCCGAACTTTTCAGAACCGGAAGCCATGAGCGTCGTCACCTCACACCACCTGACCGCGGAACTGCTCGTCGCCGGCGGCGGCATGTCCGGCATCTGCGTGGCGCTCGCCGCGGCGCGGCTGGGCACGAAGGTGATTCTCGTGCAGGATCGTTCTGTGCTCGGTGGCAATGCCTCGAGTGAGATTCGGATGCACATCGTCGGGGCGACCGGCCTTCACGCTGGCCTGCCGCTGGTGCTGGAGCCGCGCGAGGGCGGGCTGATCGAGGAGATCCGGCTCGAGCTCGCGGTGCGCAACCCGCAGCGCTCGCCGGCGGTGGCCGACCTGATCCTGTACGAACTCTGCCGCGCCGAGCCCAACCTCACGCTCCTGCTCAACACCACGCTCGTCGGCGCGCGCGTCGAAGCTGGACGCATCACGCAGATCGTCGCGGAGCGGACCTCGACCGAGGATCGCTTCACGATCGCCGCGGCGATGTTCGCCGACTGCACGGGGGACGGTCGCCTGGGCGCGGAGGCCGGGGCGGCGTTCCGGCGGGGACGCGAGGGTCACGACGAGTTTGGGGAGAGCCTGGCGCCGGCCGCGGGCGACACGAAGACGCTCGGCTCGACGATTCTCTTCCAGGCGCGGAAGCATGACCGTCCCATGCCCTACGTCGCACCGCCGTGGATACGGCGGTTCAAGGCGGGGGACTTCACGCTGCGGCCCTTCGGCAAGTCCGGCTCCGATCTCGGCCTCGAATACGGCTACTGGTGGATCGAGTGGGGCGGTTGCCTCGACACACTCAAGGACAACGAACGCATCCGCGACGAATTGCTCGGGATCACGCTCGGGGTGTGGAATTACATCAAGAATGAGTCGGGCCTCGACGTGGCGCACTGGGCGCTCGACTGGATCGGCTTCGTGCCCGGCAAGCGCGAAAGCCGCCGGTTCATTGGGCAACACGTGTTGACCGAGAGCGATCTGTTCGCCTCGCGGGCCTTTCCCGACGCGATCGCTTTTGGCGGCTGGCCGATCGACACCCATCCGCCCGAGGGCGTCGATGCGCCGGACTTGGCGCCGTGCACGCAAAACCACCTGCCGTGGCTCTTCGACATCCCGCTGCGGAGCTGCGTGGCGCCGGACCTGCACAATCTCTTCTTCGCCGGCCGCAACATTTCCGCGACGCACCTCGCGTTTGCCTCCACGCGGGTGATGGCGACCTGCGCGGCCGTCGGCCAGGGCGTCGGCACGGCGGCGGCGCTGGCGTTGCGCGCCGGGGTCGAGCCGGCGGCGATTGCGGCCAACCCGACGCTGCTGCGGGAAATCAAGCAGCGGCTGGTGCGTGACGACGCGTACCTCGTCGGCGTGCTAAACGCCGATGCTGGCGACCTCGCGCGCTCCGCGGTCGTCCGCGCCTCGAGCGAGCAACCGGGTGGGGAAGCGGGCCTGGTACTTTCCGGGCAAACGCGCGCCGTCCACGGCCCGGCGATTTCGGAGCCGGCCGATGCGTCGCCCGGCAACCAATGGGAGAGCGTCCTGCAGGAATTGGAAACGGGACAGGTCCACGCCCTCTACACGAGTGCGCCGCCCGGCCGGGCGTTTCCTGGCACGCACCGCTGGATGAGCGAACCGGGCGCCGGACTGCCGGCCTGGCTGGAGTTGCGCTGGACCGCGCCGGTGCAGGTGCGGGAAGTGCAGTTGATCTTCGACACCGGCCAGCACCGGTTCCTCACGTTGTCACAAGCCGACGGATACACGCGCCGCATGCACTGGGGCGCGCCGCAGCCCGAGACCGTCCGCGACTACCGGATCGAGGTGGAGACGCCCGCCGGGTGGTCCGTCGTGCACCGGGAGCAGGGCAACTACCAGCGGCGTCGCGTGCACCGGGTGGCGGACGCGGTTTCGATCCGCGCGCTGCGGATTGTGGTCGAGGCGACCAACGGACTCGATCACGCGCGGATCTTCGAGGTGCGGGTGTACGACGGACCCTGATCCGCCCGCGACTGAATTTGTGGGAGGGGCTTTTCGCCCCGAACTTCCTGTCTGGCCTTCGGTCGGGGCATGAAGCCCCTCCCGCCGTGGCGCCTCACGGCGCCTTGTCCTCGCTCTCCCCTGGCGCTTCCTCGTCGTTCGCGAACGCCTTTTCCGCCTCGGCGAGCAGCCGGAGGGCCTCCTCGGCGTGCTCGTCCTCGACTTCGACGCGGATGCCCGCGCCGCTGAAATCGGGTGACGCCTGGGCGGTGAGTTCGCCCGGCACGTAGGCCGCGATGTTGTTCGCCTCCAACACAGACTTGAGCAGCATGGCCTCGGCGGGGTTGGAGCAGGTGGCGACGGTGGTCATGGCGCAGCAAACATAGTGCGGTCCGCCCGATTGGCGAGAGCAGGCGAACGAATTGCGCAGGTGGAGCAGCCTGTCTCCAGGCTGCTTTGGGGCGTGCGCTGGAGGCGACGGGTCCGCATCCGCCCAAACCAGCAGCCGTGGGCCAGGCTGCTCCACCCCGGGGAAATCGAAGCTCGACCTTGCGCACGCTGTCCCTGCCGATGCTCGTGACGATGAAACCCCTGTTGCTTTTCTTCCTGCTGCTCGGCGCGTCGGCGTTCGCGCAGCCCGCCACGCGCAATGTCCTGGTCGTCACCCTCGACGGCCTGCGGTGGCAGGAGGTGTTTCGCGGTGCGGACGAGGCCTACATCGATCTCGCCGGCGGTGGCGTGCCGGAGAACCAGATCAAGGCCACGCGGGAAACCTGGCTCGCGCCGACGGTCGAAGAGAGGCGCCGGAAACTGATGCCGTTTGTTTGGGGCGAGATCGCGATGCGCGGACAAATTTTCGGCAACCGCGACCGCGGCGCGACGATGCAGGTGGCGAACCTCGAGTGGTTCTCCTATCCTGGCTACAACGAATTGCTGTGCGGCTTCGCCGATCCGCTCGTCACCTCCAACCTCCCGATCCCGAACCGCAACGTCACCGTGCTGGAGTGGCTCAACGGCCGCCCCGGCTTCGGCGGCCGCGTGGCCGGTTGCACCACCTGGCAGATTTTCCCGGCGATCGTGAATGTCGGCCGCAGCCGCCTGCCGCTCTGGGTGTCGGGTTCGCAGCACGCGGCGCTCGCGCCGAAGTCGCCGGTCTTCGCGGAGATCGCGCGCTGGATGGAGGACATTCCGACGAAGGCGAACGACGAACACTACGACGGTTTCGCCTTTCGCGCCGCGCTCGAGATGATCGAGGTGGTGCGGCCGCGCGTGCTGTACGTGGCTCTGGGCGAACCCGACACGAACGCGCACGCGCGCCGCTACGGCGCCTACCTGGACTCGATCCGCCGCTGCGACCGCTTCGTGCGCGACATCTGGGAAAAGCTGCAGTCGCTGGAACAATACCGCGGCACGACGACGCTGCTCGTCACGGTCGATCACGGCCGCGGCCGCACGCCGCAGGACTGGAAGGACCACAACAAGAAGACCCCCGGCTCCCACGAGACCTGGCTGGCCGTGCTCGGACCCGACACCGCGCCACGCGGCGAACGCACCGACACCGCACCGGTGGTCTCGGCGCAGGTCGCGGCGACGGTGGCGGCGCTGCTCGGCGAGAATTTTTCCGCCACCGACGCGCGCATTGCCGCGCCCGTCACCGACGTACTCGCGCCGCGGTGATGCGGCGGGTAGGTGGTGTCGCCCCACGCCGGCGCGCCGGCCGGTTGAGCCGCTGACGCAAAACTCCTCGCCCGCAGGGCGCTTTTGCCCCAGATCGAGGCTCCTCGACTTTCTTCTTCATGCTTCGCTTTGCCCAATTCGGTGCCGGTCGTATCGGCGCCATCCACGCCGGCAATCTTGCGTCCACGCCGGATACGCAGCTGCTCCACATTGTCGACGTCAACCCCGAGGCCGCCTGCGCGCTCGCAGAGAAGCACGGTGCGCAGGTGTCCGGGGTCGAGGCGGCGCTCGCGGATCCCCGCGTCGATGCCGTCATCATCGCATCGTCGACCGATACGCATGCGGATCTCGCGATCGCGGCGGCCAAGGCCGGCAAGGCGATCTTTTGCGAGAAGCCGATCGATCTTTCGTTGAAGCGCGTCGACGCGTGCCTCGCCGCCGTGAAAAAAGCGAAGGTGCCGATGTTCGTTGGCTTCAACCGGCGCTTCGACCCGAGCTTTGCCGCGCTGCACGCCCGCATTGCCCGCGGCGACATCGGGGCGGTGGAGCAGGTGATCATTTCGAGCCGCGATCCGGGCCTGCCGCCGATCAGCTACCTCAAGGTGTCAGGCGGACAGTTCCGTGACATGACCATCCACGATTTCGACATGGCGCGCTGGCTCCTCGGAGAGGAGCCGGTCGAGCTGTTCGCCTACGGCAGTTGCCTGGTGGATCCGGCGGTGGCGAAGGTCGGCGACACCGACTCGGCCATGGTCGTGATGAAGACGGCTTCCGGCAAACTGTGTCACATCAACAACAGCCGCCGCGCGAGCTACGGCTACGACCAGCGGCTCGAGGTCCACGGCTCGAAGGGCCGCCTGCTGGCGGGCAACCGGACCGCGACGACCGTCGAGCTGGCCGACGCGTCCGCGGTGCGCGGCGACAAGCCGCTGTACTTTTTTCTCGAGCGCTACGCCGATGCCTACCGCGCGGAACTCGCGGCCTTCGTGCACGCGGTGAGCAACCGGCAGCCGCTGCCCGTGACTGCCCACGACGGTCGCCAAGCCATCGTGCTGGCCGAGGCGGCGGTGAAGTCGCTCAAGACCGGGCGGCCGGTGAAGATTTGATTCCGGCGACCGAAACTTTCGGGACCCTTATCGCGGAACTGCCAGCCAGGGCCACTCGGTCTTGGCGGAGAAATTGTAGCGCAGGCAGTAGCGGTTGAGCGTGGCGTTGGCCCAGCGTGACACGTACACGAGGTCGCGCTCCCGCAGCATCGGCCGCGGATCGAATGCGACACTGAAGCGCGTGAACGCCGCGTAGTCGCCGGTGAACTCCCGTGGCCAGCCGCGCGCGAGCGGGTCGGGCGCGCGCGCCTTCAACTCGCGGTGCGCCTTGTTCCAATGGTCGCGCAGGACGTCGTCGACGACCTTCACGTTCCCCACGGCCTGCCACGGGATGCTGCCGTGGAAGCCCCATTCGACGCCGATCCACGGCCGGCCCGCGTGCATGTTGGCGTCGGCCGTGGCGGCTTCCGTCGTCACGATCCGGCCATGCCAGTAGGTGTGCACCCGCGTGACGCGATCGGTGGCGGGCTCAAACTCGACCCAGACGACCTCATGGTCGCAGGGATCGTTGTCGCTGGGAAAACCAAGATCGTCTTCCCAGAAAAGGTGGTACGCGATGATGGGCTTTTCCGGATGCAGGATCACGGCGATGTCCTTCAGGGGAAAAAACTCCCCGCGCACGAGCACCAGACGCGGCGCGAACTTCATCACCCGGGCGCGCTGGGCGGCGGTGGGTGTGACCGGAGGCTCCGCGGCGAGCAGCTCCCGGTAGAGCGGAGTGGCGTCGCCGAGATTGCGTTTCCCATGGGCGGCCTGAGCCTGGGCGTTGATCGTCTCCAGGCTGGCGGAGTCGGCGGCCGGCAGGACGGACGCCAAGCCCAGGAGGAAGACCGCGAGCAGGCGCACCGGGATCGGGTGGGAAACGGGCAGCGTAAACATGTGCGAGTGGGGATAAACGCGGGGTGAAAAGGAGGCGGACAGGATGGTGAACGCCGCGCCGCCTATTTCACTTTGGCGCAGACCACGCAGTCGCGCGGCTCATCGCCCAGGGTGGGGCAGACGTGCCAGCGGCGGAGGACGCCCTCGCGGGCCATGCCGGCTTTTTCCATCACGCGAACGGAGGCGGGATTTTCGACGTCGCAGAACGCCCACGCGCGGTAAACCTTCGGCTGCGCGAGCGCCCAGTTCACGAGGAATGTCAGCGCCTCGGCGGCGAAACCGTGGCCCCAGAACTTCCGTGCGAGCACGTAACCGAACATCGCCCGGCCGCCGCTTTCCAGGTTCACGCCGATCGAGCCGATCGGTGTATCCGTGCCTTTGAGACACAGCAGCCACGCCAGGTGCCCGGAGCCCTTCTCCCAATCCGCCATGCACTCGCGCAGAAAAGCATTCAGCGGCTCCACGCGATCGTAGGCGCGCCAGCTCAGGTAGCGGGTGACCTCCGGATCGCCCGCGTAGGATGCCAGCACCGCGGGCCCGTCATCAGCGCGCGGCATCCGCGCGACCAAACGCGCAGTGGCAAACGAGGACGGCGGGCGGGGCATCACGCGAAAATCTCAAAGGCCAAAACGCCAAACTCCAAACAAATCCCACCCTACCGCATCGGGCGATCCGGCCCGCTATAACTTGGAACTTGGCAATTGGGACGTGACCCCTTGGATCCGCGGGACCCCTGTTGCTTGGAACTTGTCCCGTGAAACTTTCCGCGCGCCGCGTCAGCGGCGCTCGGGCACGTACCACTCCCCGCGCAGCCAGTCCGCCACGAGACTGATTTCCTGCGGCGTGAGCGACTTCTCCTCGAGGTAGGCCGGCATACGGTCGTTGCGGTCGCCGTAAAAGCGCTCGTGCGCTGGATTGCTGATAAACGCGACGAGCCACTCGCGGGAACCGTAGCCGGTGAGGTCGGGGGCATTCTCCTCGCCGTCGTCGTGGAACTTGTGGCACTCCATGCAGCCCATCCGGCTTCCGATCAGGGCCTTCGTGCCTTCGGCGATGAGACCTTCGTCGCGCTTGTCCAACGCTCGTTGCGACTTCAATTGGGCTTCGGCGGAGAGGGCGGCAACCGCCTTCTGCAACGCCTGCTTGTCCTCGGCGTTGAACCCCGCGACGTCTTCCTTCACGTACTTCACCATCTTGCCCTCCTTGAATTTCGTGGCGCCGAAGTAGTGCACGGAATCGACCTTGTCCGGATCGAGCAGGCCGGCGAGCCACTCGCGACTGGCGAAGCCCTTGAGGTCGGCCGCAGAGGGCTTGTCCTTCGGCTGCCCCCCGAGACCGTCATGGCCGTCGTAACGGTGGCAGCTCGCACAGTTCTTGGCGAAAATCTTCGGACCCTGGGTGAAAGGGTCGTTGCGCAGCAACGTGACGGCACCCGTGACGGGAATGCCGTCGGGCGAACGCGCGAGCTCGACGACGCGGTCGGCGTCGCGCTGCGCCATCAGCACGGCGCGGGCGTACTCGGGATCGCTGCGGTCGGCTTTCAGAGCGAGCGCGGTGAGTACACCGACCCCGACGAGCATCGACCACAGGTAGATCAGGTTGAACCGGTGACCGAGTTTCCAGTTGGCGATGAACGGCATCGCGGCCAGCACCACCATCAGCACGCCCGGGAGCACGATCGCACCCCAGACCTCGGTGCCGCCGGG
>JBEIHL010000048.1:0-9659 GCA_040381375.1 Opitutaceae bacterium | reverse complement strand
TCTCGCTCAGCATCGCCTTGAACGCACTGAAGCCACCGAGCTGGGAAAGTCCGAAGGGAATCAGGATGATCGAAAGCACGATGATCAGCAGGCTCTGAAAAAAGTCGGCCATCACCGATGACACGCGGCCGCCCAGAAAACTGTAGGCGATGAAAATCACGGACATCGACCAGATGATTACATTGTGGCTGAGCGCGCCGGCGGTGGCCTGGCTGACGACCTTGGCCGCGCCGTTCTGCATGGCCGACATGTTCATCATCAGGTAGAGGACCGCGTACAGTCCGTAGAGCACGCCGACCCCGCGGCCAAAGCGGGCCTCCATGAATTCCGCGCTGGTGATGAAGCGCAGCCGACGGAAGATCGGTGCGATCAGCCAATAGAACGGCGTGCAGAAAATGAATTTCCAGCCGAACCACAGGCCGGAGAAACCCAGCGCGTAGGATTTTCCGGCCGTGCCGACCGGCTGGTCCGCGTGGGTGCCGATGCCGAACGACTGTCCGATCATGAGCAGTTTCCCGAACCGCCGGTTGCCCATGAAATACTCGCTCGTGCTGCGCACCCGGCGGGCGGCGTAGAGACCGATCGCGGCGATCAGGACAAGATAGGCGACGATGATCGCGAGGTCGTAAGGATGGAGACCGAACATAAGGGGTGGAGGCTGGGGACGCGGATCAATGCGACTCGGTAAAGCTGGTGATCGAATGCCACTCGAACACTTCCTGCAGCAGGGCGCGCTCGGCCTTGGCCACGACGCGTTCGAGCGCGCCCCACGTCTGCACATAGGCGGCCTCCTTGCGCGCGGCTTCGAGGCGGACGCGCATTTCCTTGTAGCGGGCGACGCGGCGGTGGAGGTCGTTGATCGAGACGAGCGAGATGCACGCTGCCGCGAGCAAGGGGCGGACGATCGGCCCGAAGCCAAAAAACCAGGTCTCCACCCACGGCGGCGCCACTGGGTGGCCGAGCGTACTGTGCACCGCATAGCTCGCGGTAAACACGAGCGCGATCCCGAGCGCACCGAACAGGCAAAGGAGATTGCCCCACGGCATCGCCGGATGGTGGAGATAAAACGCCAGCGTCGCCGCGGCGAGCCCGGTCGCGAGCACATGGAGCCCGAACGTGACTGTGATCAGCCGACGGAAGTGCGGCGCACCGTGGGTGGCCGCGTGATCGACCTTGAGGTGAAAGCCCCGCACCCGGTCATGCCCGGGATCTACCGGCGGACTCGAAGGCACCGGCACGCCCGGCAGCTGGTTCAGCCCAGCCATGTGCCGGCTGCCGACCTTCAGCCGTTCCATGTTTTCGCGGCGCACGGCGAGCGTCCGCGCATCGACGATAATGAGCCGGCGACCGAGTTCCCGCGCATACGCGATAATCTCCGCCGTGCCTCCGCGTCCCCGCGACGGTTCTCCATCCCAGAAGGTAACGAGCAGGTCGCTGTGGTTCACGGTTTCCATGCCGCCGTCGAGGTAGGCGTCGCCGCGGCGACTCCGTTGGCCGATGATCCGGACAGTGCTTCGACGTCCCGCCACTCGGCGTCGGCAAAGTCGTGGCGGAATTCCGCGAGAGGCAACGGCAGGATCGCTTCCCAACCAAGCCCTTCGGCGAGCGCGGCCCGCGCGAAAAGGATGCCGCTTCCGGCCGCAACCGACGACAGCGCCAACCACTCGAACCCAGGCGTGGCCCGCAACTCGGCGAGGACGGATCGCAGCACGCGCCCGATGCCCGCGGGATCGGCGACGCGCCGATGTCCGGTGAATCCGATCACACAAAATACGGGCAGTTCGTCGGATTCCGCCATGGCGGGCGAGAATGACCGGAGCGCCTGCGCCGGTGTCAACGGCTAAGCCGGCCAACGAGATGAATCGACGCCTACCCATTACGGTTTGCATGGGAACGATGCCGCCCCGGGGAGCGCCGAGTTCCCGCCCGGCCCATGACGCCAGCGAGCCGAGCTCCATCAGAACTAAAGTGGGATGCCGGCGTGCGTGAAAAAGCCGCGGAGCTCGGATTCTGTTTCAGTCTGTTTCCAACCCCTATGGTCCGTCTCGTCCTTGCCCTGTGCCTTGCGGCCACTGCCGCCGTTCCCGTCCTGTCGGCCGCCCCGGCCGCCGGCGTCGTGACCGTGGAAATTTGCGAGGAAGGAGTCCCCCCCAAGACGCCACCTGGCCGACAGAGGCAAAGGTCACCGAGCGCTATACGGAGGACGTGTTCGGGCTCTTCGAGTTGCCGCACAAGTACATCTCCACGGGCGTGCGCGCCGACCGCGCGTTTCCCTCGCTCGTCCGGGCTTCCGCGACCGTGCAGCTCCCGGCCGGCAAGCACCGCGTGCTGCTGCGCTCCCGCGGCCCCGCGCGGCTGATGGTCGATGGCCAGACCGTGCTGGAAACGCCCTTCGATCACGCCCGCATCTATACCACCTTGCGCGCGGTTGGCGGCGAGGTGCTCTTCAACGAGCAGGACAATTACCTCAATCTCGGCCCCGATTTCCGCTTCGCTCCCCCCGGCAATCGCGAAACGTGGACGACGCTCGAGTTCAGCGGCGCCGCGCAAACCGTGGTGCTCGAGACCCTGATCGGCGTGCTCGAACCGCGGAGCAAGACGCCATTCCGGCCCGAACTGGGTGAAACGGTCGCCGCATTTTCGCCCGCCGGCAGTGAGACGTGGTTCCTGCTGAGCCCCGGCGCCCGCACCGTCCGCTACACCGACGAAGGCTGGACCGCCTACGAGGCCGAGCGCCGGCTGCGCCTCGAAGCGATGAACACCGCGGCCCGCGCCGCCCGCCGCGCGGAGCATGCCGGTTATTGGAACCGTCGGCGCGACGCCGCCCGCGCCTATTTGCAGGCCACGCGCGAAGAGCCCGTCCCGGCCCTGCCCCCGGGTTTCCCCGCGCACAACGTGATCGATCATTTTCTCGCCGCCCGCATTGCCCAGGTCGCGGCCGACTACGATCCCAAGGCCGCCAAGCCGGGCAGTGTCGATTTCCACCGGGAGATCAAGCCGCTGTTCGAGGCCAAGTGCTACCAATGCCATCAAGGCGCCAAGGTGAAAGGCGGCCTCCGCCTCGACTTGCGGGCCGAGGCGCTGCTCGGCGGCAACGCCGACGGTCCCGCCCTCGTCCCCCACCAGCCGGCCAACAGCCCGGTGCTCAAGCGGCTGCTCACCACCGATCCCGACGAACGCATGCCGGCCATGAGCGATCCGCTGGCGCCGGCCGACATCGAACTCGTCCGGCGTTGGATCGCCGAGGGCGCGTCGTGGCCCGACTTCGCCCGCCAGAGCCTCGCGCTCACGCCGCCGGCCGATGACCTGACGTTCCTGCGTCGGGTCACCCTGGATACCATCGGGCTCGTGCCCACCGAAGCCGAGATCGCAGCGTTCGGCGCCGACCGTTCGCCGGAGCGCCGGACGAAGGTGATCGACCGGTTGCTCACGGATCCCCGCTGGGCCGACCAATGGATGGGTTACTGGATGGACGTGCTCGCGGAAAATCCGAACCTGATCAACCCGACGCTCAACAACACGGGCCCCTTCCGCTGGTGGTTGCACGAGTCGCTCCGCGACAACAAGCCGCTCGATCTCCTCGTCACCGAACTGCTCCGACTCGAAGGCAGCGATCGGTTCGGCGGACCCGCGGGGTTCGGCGTGGCGTCACAGAACGACGTGCCGATGGCCGCCAAGGGCGTGATCGTCAGTTCGGCGTTTCTGGGGGTGGAGATGAAGTGCGCGCGCTGTCACGATTCGCCAACTCACACCTCCAAGCAGAAAGATCTGTTCTCGCTGGCCGCGCTGCTCGCCCAAAAACCGGTGAAGGTGCCCACCACGAGCAGCGTGCCGATGGATCATCTGACGGCCGGCGGCCGGAAGGCGCTGGTCGAGGTCACGCTCCCGCCGGGCTCCGAGGTCACGCCGGCGTGGCCGTTCGCCGCCTTCTGCGATGAGCAGACCGCCGCCAGCCTCGCCGAACAACCGGACAACACGCGCGACCGGCTGGCCGCGCTGATCACTGCGCCGCAGAACGAGCGCTTTGCCCTGGTGATGGCGAATCGGATCTGGGAGCGGTTCATGGGCCGGGGCATCGTCGAGATGCCCGGTGACTGGGAAAAATCGTCCGTCTCGCATCCGGAACTGCTGCGCTGGCTCGCCCGCGAATTCGTTCGTTCCGGCTACGACCTGAAGACCCTCTCGCGGCTGATCCTGACGTCGCATGCTTACCAGCGCGCGGTCGATCCGGCGTTGTCCGCGCCGAGTTCGCTCTTCACCGCGCCGGCTCCGCGTCGGATCGGCGCCGAGCAACTGGTCGATTCGTTGTTTGCCGCCACGGGCAAACCTTTCTCGGTCGAGCCGGTGGTCATCGACCTCGACAGCGCCCGCCCGATCAATGTCTCGATCGACCTCGGCATCGCGCGCCGCGCCTGGATGCTCGGCTCGACCTCCAACGAGCGCGATCGCCCCAGCCTTTCCCTGCCGCGCAACCAGGCCATCGGCGAGGTGCTCGAGGTGTTCGGTTGGCGCGCCGAACGGCCAGACGCCATCGGCGGCACGCGCCGCGTCGAAGGCAACGTGCTCCAGCCCGCCCTGATCGCGAACGGCACGATGATGTCCTGGCTCGTGCGATTGAGCGACGACCACGGCCTCACGCGTTTCGTGCTCGAGGACCAGTCCGTCGAAACGCTCGTGGATCGACTTTACCTACGGCTGCTCACCCGCCGGCCGAGCGCCGGGGAAAAGGCTCACGCCGTCGCGCTGCTCCAACCCGGCTACGCCACCCGAGAGGTCAAGGCGGCGGCGGCCCCGGTACCCGCGGGCCCGCGCGCGCGACCGAAATACGTCTCCTGGTCGAATCACATGAGTCCCGAAGCCAACCTCGAGCGCGTCGAGCAGAACACCATCGCCCGTCGGGGTGAACCGCCCACCTCCCGCCTCACCCCCGGTTGGCGCGAGCGCTTCGAGGACGTCCTCTGGGCCCTGCTCAATGCTCCCGAATGGACGCACGTGATGTAACCTGAATTTCCCAACCCTAGCCAACGATGAACCGCCGCACTTTTCTGTCCCACGCCGCCACCGCCACCGCCGCCGCTTCCCTGCCCGGCCTGCTGCGCGCCAATCCCGGCGCGCAGGTCCTGTCCCTGCCGAAAGGCAAGGCCGAGCACTGCATCTTCATCTGGCTCGGCGGCGGCATGTCGCAGATCGACACCTTCGATCCGAAGAAGCGCGGCAGTTCCAAGACCCGCACCGCCGGCACCGATTACGATGTAGTCGACACCGCGGTGCCCGGCGTGAAGTTCACCGAGCCGATGTCGAAGAGCGCGCGCCTCGCCGAGCAGATCACGGTGGTGCGGACCGTCTACCACACCATCGGCGAACACGGCCTGGCGACGAACTTCGTCCACACCGGCCGGCCCGTCAGCGGCAGCACGATCTATCCGTCCTTCGGCTCGATCGTCGCCCACGAGCGCGGGGCGGTCTATGAGAAGGTGCCGGCGTACCTGCTGATCGGATACCCGAATGTCAGCCGCGGCCCGGGTTTCCTCGGGCCGAAGCACGGGTATATCTACCTTACGGATACGGAGTCCGGCCCCGCCGGCTTCTCGCCCGTCGACCGCATCGACGGCGAACGCCACGGCCGCCGGCAGTCGACCCTGCAGCTCCTGCAGGGTCGCGAGGAGGAAGCGCTCTCCGGCTACGCGGAACTGCAGCGCGAGGCGCTGCGGCTGGCCGGGCCCGACTTCATGCGCACCTTCAAACTCGACGAGGAGCCGGCCGCGCTGCGCCAGGCGTACGGCGGCGAGTTCGGCCAGCGCTGCCTGCTCTCGCGCCGCCTCGTGCAGGCGGGCGTCCGCTTCATCGAGGTGTCCCACAACCTGAATTTCATCAACGGCGCCGGCTGGGACACCCACAATGCCGGGCACCAGAACCAGTACGGGCTCGTGCAGGAGCTCGACTCCGCGTTTGCCACGCTGATGACCGACCTCCGCGACAAAAAGCTCCTCGACAAGACGCTGATCGTGATCGGCACGGAATTCGGCCGGCCGGCCGGGTTCGATGCCGGCGGCGGCCGCGGGCACCAGGAGCGGAGCTTTTCGCTGGTTCTCGCCGGCGGTGGCCTGAAACACCGCGGTGCCTTCGGCGTCACGGACGACCTGTCGGCGAAGATCGTCGAGGATCGTGTCTCAGTGCCGGATTTCCACGCCACGATCCACGCGGCGATGGGCATAGATCCGACCAAGAATCTCGGAGCCGGCTCGCGGCCGGTGCCGATCACCGACGGCGGCAAGCCGATTGCGGCGCTGTTAGGTTGAGGCGAGGTCAGCCGGACGCCGCGAAACGCTGCGGCGTCGTAGGTGTCCTGGGAGCGCCGAGCTCCAGCTCGGCATCAGTGCGTCCCAAGGCCGGACTGGAGTCCGGCGCTCCCAGGGCGGCGCGGGGTTGCGCCGGCAGGTATTTTTCGAAACGCACCACTACCCTTCCGTGGCGCGGCTTGACCTCAAGCGGCCGGATTGAGGAACCTGTTTCCGCCGGCGCGGGAGATTCGCGTCCGCGCCCACCTTCCCGCTGTGACGCCACCGTTTGTCCGCCTCGCCCCCGTCGTTCCTCCCGGAGCACGCCGGCTGGTCCGCGGCTGTCTTCTGGCGCTGGCGTCGGCCATGGTCGCAACGCTGTCCGCCTCCGCCGCGGAGCTGACCAAGGCGATCCAGGTTCGCTCGCTCACCTATGCAGAGGCGCGCACGGGACTCGAGGCGCGGATCCGTGGCACGGTGACCTTCGTCGAAGGCCCCGGCGCCGTGTTCGTGCAGGACGATACGGCCGGGACGTTCTTCCGGCCCGAACCCGCGAACAAGCTACGGCCCGGCGACGTCGTCGAGGTGACCGGCCGCACCCAGCCCGGCAACTACCTGCCGGGCATCGCGCTCGCGCCGTATCGGATCATCGGACACGGGCCGCTGCCGCCGGCCATGGCGGCGGGCTACGACGATCTCATGTCCGGTCGCTATCACTATCAGCGCGTGGCGATCGACGGCATCGCACGCTCGGTCACTCCGGTGGGCGAAGGCCGCAGCGTGCTGCGAGTCGACGTGGGCGCACGCATCGTAGAGGCCTGGGTCGACATCGGAATCGAAGACGAATCCGCGATTGTCGATAGCCGCATCCGGGTCGAAGGCCTGGCCGCGGGCGGCATCAATCGCCGGCGCCAGTTGGTGCAACCCTACCTGCGCACGCGGGACAGCAGCGAGATCACGGTGCTCGAACCGGCGGTGCCCGAGGCGGACGTGCCGCGCATCACGGCCGCGAACCTGCACACGTTTCGCGTCACCGGTCAGGGCAACCACCGCATCCGGATCGAGGGAATCGTGACCGCGGGTCCGACGCGCACCCAGGTCTTCGTGCGCAGCGGCCAGACCGCGTTCGGCCTGCGCTTCATGGCCCCGACCACGGTCGAGGTGGGCGACCATATCGAGGTGCTCGGTTTTACGGAAATGGGCCAGTTCAGCGCCACCGTCGTCGATGCGAAGCTGCTCACCCGCACGCCGGGCCCGCCGCCGGAGGCGTTGGAAAGCGACATACCCAGCGTGCTGGGAGGCACCCGCGACGGCGACTTGGTCGCGGTGACCGCAGTGCTCACCGATTTTTTTCGCACCGAGAACGGCGTGGTGCTTTCACTGCAACGCGCGGGCCGGGCGCTCCAGGCGCGCGGGCCGGCGATGGCGGCAGACGTGCCGCTCCGCTCGACGGTCCGCGTCACCGGCATCTGCCAAGTCGAGTCGAGCACCAGTGTCGTGCTGACCTCGCGACCGGAAACGGTGACGTTGCAACTTCGCTCCCGCGAGGACATCGCCGTGCTCGAATCTCCTCCCTGGTGGACGGCGCGCCGCCTGCTGGGGGGACTGGTTGCGCTCGCTGGAGCCACGTTGCTGGCCGGACTTTGGATCGCGGCGCTGCGGCGGCAGGTGCGGCGGCAAACGGCTGCCCTCCGGCGGCGCATCGAATCGGAAGCGGCGCTGGAAGAACGCCACCGGATCGCGCGTGAGTTTCACGACTCGCTCGAGCAGGATCTCACCGGCCTCGCGTTGCGGTTGGACGCAGTCGCGACCCGCACGTTTGACGACAAGGGCCGGCAGATCATCGACGTCTCGCGCGGCCTGCTCTCCCGCATCCAGGCCGAGACCCGGAACTTCGTTTCCGATTTGCGCGATGCGGCCGAGAACGACGGCGACCTCGCTTCCGCGCTCGAAGCGGCCGCGACGCGACTCGACAGTGCCGACGGGGTGGAGGTGCGGGTGGAGTTTGCCGGACCGCCGCCGCCACTGCCCGTGGCCACCGTACACCAACTCCGGATGATCGCGCGCGAGTCGGTCACCAACGCGCTCAAGCACGCCCGGGCCGGCCGCGTGACCATCGACGTGGCCGTCGTCGGCGCCACGCTGCGACTGCGCGTGACCGACGATGGCCGCGGCTTCGACGCCACGTTGGAAACCCGCGGCAAGAGCGGGCACTTCGGTTGTGTGGGCATCCGGGAGCGCGCGCGCAAGGTCGGGGCGCAGGTCACTTGGCGCAGCGGACCCGGCCAGGGTACAACGGTCGAGGTCACGCTGCCCCTCCAGAAAAGGGAAAGCTCGCTGTCGTCGGAAACGGCCGTCGATGTGCGTGGGTTGCCCCCTCCCCGCGCTACGGCGGGAACGGCGACCAAGACCGCGGGGTGAGGGCACCCTGCCCACCTTTCAATCCAACCTTCCGGTCCATGCCTGAATCCGCCCCACTTACCGTTCTCATCGTCGACGACCATTTCGTGGTTCGCAGCGGGCTCGTGACCTCGCTTGAACTCGCCGACGACGTCCGGGTCGTGGCGGAGGCGGATTGTGGCGAGGATGCCCTGCCGGCCTACAAGCAGCACCGGCCGTCGGTCGTGCTCATGGACCTCCAACTGCCCGGCGGCGGCGGGGTCGCGGCGACGGCGGCATTGCGCCAATTCGATGCGCAGGCCCGGGTGCTGATCTTCTCGAACTTCTCCCGCGACGACGAGATCCAGAAAGCCCTCGATGCGGGCGCGCTGGGCTACGTGTCGAAGTCGGCATCGCGCGCCGAACTGCTCACCGCGCTGCGCACCGTGGCGCAAAACCGGCCCTATCTCCCCTCCGATGTCGGGCGCCGGCTGGCGGCGGCCCGCCTGGGTCCGGCGATCACCGCCCGCGAACGCGAGATCCTCGCGCACATCGCGTCCGGGCACGCCAACAAGCAGATCGCGTCGGAGCTGAATATTTCGGAGTTCACGGTGAAACGGCACGTCAGCCACATCCTCGACAAGATGTCGGTCAACGACCGCGCCCAGGCCGCGGTCGAAGCCATCCGGCGCGGTTTGGTGAAGTTGCCGGAGTGACGGAACTTCGGGTTGGGCCCCGCAGGAATTTCCTCTGCGTCAGACCTCTGGGTCCTCCGCGCACTCCTGTAAAGTGGATCGAGCCCTTTCATTGTTCCCCAGACCAATCGGGTTTACAGGAGGACGCAGAGCACGCAGAGGCCTGACGCAGAGGATGTCCCGCGACCTTGCGGGTTCTGGCTCAGACCTGCTCAAACCATGATGCCGAAGTCCGCAGGAAAGTTGATCGTCTCTGCGTCAGAACTCTGTGTCCTCCGCGCGCTCCTGTAAAATAGATCGAGCCCTT
>JBEIHL010000047.1:0-9683 GCA_040381375.1 Opitutaceae bacterium | reverse complement strand
TTGTTGCCGCTGGGCAGCAGGATGTGATCCACCTGGGGCTTGATGTTGTCCCAGGGGTACTGCTTCAGCGACGCCACATCGATCTCGTTGTCGAAGTGACCGATGTTGCACACGATCGCCTGGTCCTTCATCTGACGCATGTGCTCGAGGGTGATGATGTCGCGGTTGCCCGTCGTGGTGACGTAGATGTCCGCGACGCCAAGGGTCGACTCGATCGTGTTGACCTCGAACCCTTCCATCGCGGCTTGGAGCGCGTTGATCGGGTCGATTTCAGTGACGACGACCCGGGCGCCAAAGCCCTTGAGCGAATGGGCCGAGCCCTTGCCGACATCGCCGTAACCGCAAACGCAGGCCACCTTGCCGGCGATCATGACATCGGTCGCGCGCTTCAGGCCGTCGGCGAGCGACTCCCGGCAACCGTAGAGATTGTCGAATTTCGACTTGGTTACGGAGTCGTTCACGTTGATGGCCGGCACGCGCAGCTTGCCCGTCTCGAGCATCTGGTAGAGCCGGTGGACACCGGTCGTGGTCTCCTCCGAAACACCCCGCCACTCTTTCGCGATCGTCGTCCACTTCAACGGGTCTTCCTTATGCACCCGTTTCAGGAGATTCTTGATCACCTGCTCCTCGTGGGAGCCGGACGGGGAGTTGACCCAGTCACTGCCCTCCTCGAGTTCGCAGCCCTTGTGGATGAGCAGCGTGACGTCGCCGCCATCGTCGACGACGAGTTGCGGGCCCTTGCCACCCGGAAACTCGACCGCCTTGAGGGTAAGGTCCCAGTATTCCTCGAGTGTCTCGCCCTTCCAGGCGAACACCGGAATACCGGCTTTGGCGATCGCCGCGGCCGCGTGATCCTGGGTCGAGAAGATATTGCAGGACGCCCAGCGCACGTCGGCGCCCAGCTCCTTCAAAGTCTCGATCAGGACCGCAGTCTGGATCGTCATGTGCAGCGAGCCGGTAACGCGCACGCCGGCGAGCGGCTTTTGGGCGCCGAACTTCCGGCGCACGGACATCAGGCCGGGCATTTCGTGTTCGGCGATGGCGATTTCCTTGCGGCCCCATTCGGCGAGGGAGATGTCCTTGACGTGGTAATCGTGGCCCTGAGCGGCGGTCGAGAGAGATGACATGGTCGTGATGGCGGTCTGAACGTTTTCGAATGCAGTGAATCCGGAATGCGCCGGCTTATTTCACCGCCGCCTTGAGGGCGGCGACTTTGTTGGTCTGCTCCCACGGCAAACCGGATTTGCCGAAGTGGCCGTAATTGGTCGTCTGACGATAAATCGGGCGCAGGAGATCGAGCGCGGAAACAATGTCGGCGGGCTTGAAGCTGAAAACGCGGCTCACCGCGTCCGTGATGCGCTCGTCGGAGAGGCCGGCGGCAGCGGTGCCAAAGGTGTCGACCCGGACCGAGACGGGCTTGGGGTGGCCGATGGCGTAAGCGAACTGAATCTCAGCGTGCGTCGCGAGCCCGGCAGCAACGATGTTCTTCGCGACCCAGCGGCCCATGTAGGCGGCCGAGCGGTCGACCTTCGATGGATCTTTGCCGGAGAACGCGCCACCACCGTGACGACCCCAGCCGCCATAGGTATCGACGATGATCTTGCGGCCGGTAAGTCCGGAATCGCCCTGCGGTCCACCGATCACGAAACGGCCGGTGGGGTTGATCAGGTACTCGGTGTTGCGCGTCAGGAGCCCCGCCGGAATGACCTTCTTGACGACGTTTTCGATGAGATACTTCTCGATCGTCGCGTGCTTAACGTCGGCGGAATGCTGCGTGGAAATCACGACGTTCACGACCTCAACCGGCTGGTCGTTTTCATAGCGCACGGAAACCTGCGACTTCGCATCGGGCCGGAGCCAGGCGACTTTCTTGCCCTTCCGGATCTTCGTCAGCTCGCGGCCCAGCCGGTGCGCAAACATGATCGGGGTCGGCATCAGTTCCGGCGTCTCATTGCACGCGTAACCGAACATGATGCCCTGGTCGCCGGCGCCCTGCTCAGCGGTCTTCTTGCCTTCCGCTTTCCGGGCATCGACGCCCTGAGCGATGTCGGCCGACTGCGCCGTCAGATAGTTATTGATGAAGACCGTGTCGGCGTGAAACACGTCGTCGTCATTCGTATAACCGATGTCGCGGATCGCGTCGCGGATGACGGTCCCAAGATTGATCGCCGTCTCCAGCGCCTTGGTCTTGCCCGTTTTCTTGTCCTGCAGTTTCGGGATCGTGATCTCGCCGCCGACCACGACCACGTTTGACTTAACGAAGGTTTCACAAGCGACGCGGCTCGTGCGATCGACGGTCAAACAAGCGTCGAGGACGCTGTCCGAAATCAGATCGGCGACTTTGTCGGGATGTCCTTCACCAACTGACTCGGAAGAGAAAACGAATGATTTGCCCATGAGGAATAAGAGGACTGGACGTTCAGCAACGCCGGGCGGAACGACCGGGGCAAGCCCAAACATCAACATATACCGATTCTCTGATGCGTAGTTCATGCAGCCTCTTTGCGGTCGGCCGGTAGCGGGCCCACATGCAGCGGCTCAAGAAGTTGCGATTGCGCTTCCCTCCGACACCCTCAACATGCCGGTCGATGGCATCTTCGTCGACCACTCCGCCAACGCCCCTCGCTGGAAGAAAAGTCCTTATCGCCGACGACGACCTACTCAACATTCGGATTCTCGGTGGAATCTTGCGCAGCGAGGGTTTTGTGCTCGGTGAGACGGCGTCCGGCGAACAGGCGCTCGAAGTGTATGCGACGTTTCAACCCGACCTGGTTCTGCTGGACGTCACGATGCCGGGCATCGACGGCTTTGAGACCTGTCGGCGGCTGCGATCTGAGTACGGCACCAAGTGTGCACCGGTGATTTTCATCACCGCCCGCAGCGAATCCGACGACGTGGTGGAAGGGTTGGTGGCGGGCGCGGTGGACTACCTGCCCAAGCCGTTCAAGTCCAAGGAAGTCTTGGCGCGCATCCGTTCGCACCTGCACAACCGCATTCTGTCCGAGCAGCAAAAGCTGCTGGTGGAACAGCTCAGTAAAGCCAATCAGGCGAAGAATCGTTTCCTGGGAATGGCCGCGCACGATCTGCGCAATCCCCTCGCCTCGATTCGAGGCATTGCGGAATTTCTGCGCGAAGGCGCCGTGGGGGCCGCTCACGGCGGATCAGCTCGAAATGATCGAGACGATCCACGGCGCCAGCACCTCGATGTTCGACATGGTTAACGAGCTGCTCGACGTTTCCACGATCGAGTCCGGCGAACTGAAACTCAACCGCGGCCCCCACGATCTGGCCGAGCTCGTTTCCAAGTCGGTCGCCCTAATCCATCGCGAGGCCGAAAAAAAAGGCATCCAAGTCGTCGTGGAAAAGGCCGTGGGCGCCGTCAAAGCCCAGATCGATCCGGCAAAGATGAAGCAGGTCGTCGACAATCTGCTGAGCAACGGGGTGAAATATTCACCGTCCGGATCGACCATCACGACGACCGTCACGCGGGACGAGGCCAAGGGGACGTGCAGTTTTGCGGTGCGAGACCAGGGTCCCGGCATACCGGAGAACGAGCGGGACAAGCTCTTCAAGGATTTCAGCCGTCTTTCCAGCCAGCCCACTGGCGGCGAAAAGAGCACGGGACTCGGCTTGGCGATCTGCCGCAAGATCGTCGATGCCCATCACGGCAACATCGTCGCAGAAAACTTGCCTCAAGGCGGCTGTGAGTTCCGAGTCATCCTACACGCCCTCCCATGAGTTTTTACGTCAAGGTCCTCCTCGTCGACGACGAGGTGCACATTCGCAAATTCGTTTCGCTCATTCTTAAACAGATTTGCCGGCCAGTCATCACCGAGGCCGTCAACGGGGAGGACGCGATCAGGGCCTATCAGGCGGACAAGCCCGACATCGTGCTCCTGGATGTAAGCATGCCGCGAATGGATGGCATGGAGACACTTCGGCAGTTGAAGGAAATCGATCCCGACTGTGTCGTCGTCATGCTTACTTCGCTTGCCAACCGCGAATCGGTTGAACGGGCCCTCGAACTCGGTGCCGCCAGTTATATCCGCAAAGACACTCCCAAAGACGAAATCGCCCGCGCTCTCGCCGAGCTCATCGATCCCAGTACGACGACCGAGTGACACTCTCCACCGCATGAACGAATCCGCCGAATCCGCCACGGGCTCGCCCATTCGCACCAGCCTCGCCGAGGTCCGCTACTCGCTGCCTGAACTGCTGGAGGAGCTCAAGCTGGAGCGGACCGCCAGCACCTTCGCGATGGAGAAACTCGACCATCAGGAGATCGGAAAACTTTTCAAGGCCAGGAACACTCGTGGAAAATCCAAAAAGTAGCTCGTTTCTCGAGCGGATCCGCGCTCTGCCCAATTTCGACTACTCGGGTGAAGTCGCCACCCTGGCCGCCCGCCACGGGGAATCCCTGCAACTGCTGCAGGCGGTGATCGACGAGAAATTCCTGACCAAGGACGACGCGTGCCGCTACTGGGCGGACGCGATGAACGTCGCGTATGTCGATCCGTTCGCCTCGGTCATCACCGACGAAGCGATCGAAAAGATTCCCAGCGAAGTCGCCCGCAAGGTGAAGGCGATCGGGCTCTACGTGCTGAACAATGTGCTGACGGTGGCTTTCGCCAGCCCGAACGACCCCGAGCTCATGCGCCGACTCGGGCACATCGTGCAGATGCCTATCAGCCCCGTGTTCGCGCTCCCCCGCGAGATTGAGGACGCGATTTCGATTCACTACTGCACCGAGAAGGGCCTCGAGGAAAGTCGCAGTGAACTCGAACGCTCGAGCCTCTTCGACCGGCCCGAGATGGCGGGCGACAAGCTGGCCGATCTCGCCGAGAACAACGCGCTCATTCAGATCGTGGACGAGATCCTCTATTTCGCGATGCGCGAACGCGCGACGGACGTCCACATGGAGGCGCAGGAAACACACTGCCGGATCCGCTTCCGCATCGACGGCAATCTGCGGGAAATCCTCACCTATTCGCGCAAGCTGCACCGTGCCCTGCTCTCCCGCGTCAAGATCATCTGCAATCTGAACATCGCCGAGAGTCGCTTCCCCCAGGACGGCCGCTTCGCGATGCAGGTCGGCAGCCAGACAGCCAACTTCCGCGTCTCCACGATTCCTTCGGCCTACGGCGAAAAAGCGGTAATCCGCATTCTCGCGATGGCGGGCAAGAAGTCGATGATGACGCTCGAGAAGATGATGGTGTCGCAGACGATCCTGCAGCCGCTTCGCCGGCTGGTGCAAAATCCGAGCGGCATCATCTTCGTGACGGGCCCGACGGGCTCGGGCAAGACCACCACGCTTTACGCGGCGCTGCACGAGATCAATACGCCGGACCGCAACATTTCCACCATCGAGGACCCGGTCGAAATCACGATGCCGGGCGTCAACCAGAGCCAGGTCAACCACAACATCGACCTGAAATTCGCCACGATTCTGCGCGCACTCATGCGCCAGGATCCGGACGTCATTCTCGTCGGCGAAATCCGCGACCTCGAGACCGCCAAGATCGCGACCGAGGCCGCGCTCACCGGTCACATCGTCTTCGCCACCCTGCACACCACGACCGCCCCCCAGGCGATCGTGCGCCTGCTCGAAATCGGCGTCGAGCCGTTCATGGTCGCGCCTTCCGTCATCGGCGTGCTGGCCCAGCGGCTGGCCGCGCGGATCTGCGACGCGTGCAAGGAAGCGTACTACCCGTCCCGCGAGACCCTGCAGCGCTACTTCAAGGATGAGGGTCTCGCCGAGGTGCCCTTCTTCCGTGGCCGCGGTTGCGGCGCGTGTCGTCACACCGGATACAGGGGCCGGATCGCGTTTCACGAGCTGGTGCTGGTCACCGAGGAAGTCCGGACGCTCATCAGCGAAGGCCGGAGCGTGCAGGAAATTTCCCGCGCCGCCGCCAAGGTAGGCTACAAGCCCCTGCGGTACGACGGGCTCAAGAAGGTGCTGCTCGGCCTCACGACGATCGAGGAAATCGAGAACAACACGTCCTTCGAGTGGGCCACCTGACCGACAACCCCAACGCGCCCAGCGTGAGTCCTCCCATGGCCGATCCATCCATCATCGATCCGCAGGCGATCGAGAATCTCCGGGCCCTCAATCCCGGCGACAACGATGAGTTTCTGCGCGAGATCATCGGTATCTTTCTGGAGGATACTCCGCAGCGGCTCGACGAGCTCGAGCAGAGCCGCGGCACCGGCGATGTCACGCGGTTCGCCCGCGCCGCGCACAGCATCAAGGGCAGCTCGTCCAACCTGGGGGCCGTGGCGCTCCGGGCCGCCGCGGAGAACCTCGAGCACCACGCCCGCAGCGACGGCCTGAACGGCATCGCCGTGCACACCGCGGCCGTGCGGACCGAATTCGAACGCGCCCAAGCTGCCCTGAAGGCGCTGGTCGCGAGCTGAACCGCTTCCGGCCGCGCCGGCGTCAACCGGGGCGCCCGCCTGAAGCTGTACCCGGATTACCGATTCAACGCCGTCGTGGGCGCCCCGGTAAGGACGTTGTACTGCCGCATCGCGAGCCGCCACTACTCGGCCAGCTCGCCGGCCGGCCGGCTCCACAGTTCCCGATGGAGCACGATCATCGATTCGGCGTCCATGAGCAGCGCCATCTTCTCCTTGGGCGTGAAGCGCGCGGGTCCATCCCGCAGCAGTCGTTCGCGCAACTGCAGGAACCATTCGCGCGACTACTCGGTGCGCCGGCGCTGCCGGAGGAGAGCCACGTGCAGGGCGTTCACATACGGGTCGAGCACCGCCTGCAACAGGCCGTAGTCGGCGCGCAGCGGCTCGAGCGGCGGCAGGTGCCGGTAGCACTCGGTCAGGTTCTGATGGAGCCGCTTCAGTTCGTAGGGCGGAAAGGTCTCCTCAGGGGGCAGGAAGAGTCCCCACGCCCGGGCGCCGCGGCCGACGCTCGTCTTGCTAAGCAGGATCGAGATCGGAATCGAAAGCACGAGCGGCACCACCACCGGGCTGAGCCAAAAGAAGAAGGCCGGCGAAATGATGTACGAGCTGCCGCCCCAGAAAAGGCCGAACACGGTCTGCCTGCCGTGCGTGATGATCGCCTCCCGCCAATCGGTGCCGTCCCCTTCCGTCGTGAGGCGCGGCGTGACCCACGACACGCCGTACCACGGCAAAGTGAAGAGGACGAACTTGGCTTTGAACACCATGTTGATCGGCGCCAGCAGCACCGAGAGCGCCGTCTCCGCGAGCGCACTACGATCAGCCGGCGCCCGCCCGGCGCCGGAGAACGCGGCGTCGGCTCAGCGGGTGACACAAAAAAATTCCCGCGAGCGCCCCGGCAAACAGGAGCCAGAGCAGCACCGCTCGCAGGATCGGCCAACGCTGCGGGCCGTCGCTCAACAGCAGCGCGAGGCGTCCCTCCACCGCGATCCGCTCGTGCGACTGCCCGCGCACGTCGAGCATCTCCGCGAACCAGTCGTCCATCATCGCTTCCGTTTCCTCCGCGGCGATGACAGTCGGACTCAGGCCGGGTTCGACGGCATGCCGCCGCGCCGCCCGCTCGAGCACCTGTTGAATGAGCCGGCTCTGATGCCGCCGGTTGTCGATCCGGTGCGCGCGCAGGTAGTCCTCCACGCGCACATAGGCCGCGTTCCACTCCTCCATGGTTCCGGTCTGGGGCCGGAAATCGCGGGGCATTTCGCCCGACTGCGCATCACCTGACCCGATCGACCCTGCATTTGACCCGCTCATGGCGGCCACAAGTACGACCAGGTTTTCGTCAGCGTATCGTCGCCCAGGCGCAGGTAACAGCGCAGCTCGACGGGGCGTCCACTTCCATCCGGCGGGATGGTGAACGCCACCCGCCACGTGCCGTTGATCGGATTTTTCTGCACCGACGCGTGATTGAGCGTCGCACCTGACCGACCGCCACGCGGTGTTCAATCGCGGTGCCGGCGTTCAACGCCTGCAGTTGCGCCCCGTCGAAATCGACCATGAACCGCTCCAGCCCGGGATCGTAGTAGGCGGCTTTCCCATGCCGGGTCGAACGCACGAAGCCCGCAGGCGGAGCCAGGGAATCGAGCGACCAGTGCAAGCGGTATTCGACCTCGATCGGTTCAATCGGCGGGGCAGCGTGTCGGGCACCCAAAACGCGCCGATGTTGTCGTCAAATTCGGAGCGCGTCGGGATCTCCATGAGCCGGACCGAACCACGTCCCCACTTTCCCACCGGCTCGACCCACGCGCTCGGCCGCGTGTGATAGGAGGCCTCGAGGTCCTGATAGTTCGCGCAATTCCGATCGCGCTGCAAAAGCCCGAAGGCCCGGGGGGGGTGCTCGTCGGAAAAAGCCGCGATCCGCAGGTGTCTGGGATTAAGCAGTGGGCGCCAGATTCATTCCCCGAGGCCGGTCTACATGAGCAGGCCGTCCGAGTCGTGCACCTCAGGCCGAAAATCCCGGGCCGTGTCGGAATTCTCGCCGTGCCAGAACATGCTGTTGAGAGGGGCCAGGCCGAACACCTTGGGATTGCTCCGGCAATAGATCACCGCCCGTACCTGCATCACCGTCGTGCGCCCCGGAGTGATCGCGAAATGGTACGCCCCAGCCCCGGTCTCGCTGTCGAGCAAGGCATAGACGTTCATCGTCTGCGCGCCGGGCGCCATGCGCTCGAGCCAGAATTCTCTGAAACGAGGAAATTCCTCGGGGGTCGGCTCACCCGGGTTCACCGCCAAGCCGCGCGCCGAAAGCCCGTACGCGGTTCCGGCCCCGAGGAAACGGAAGTAGGTCACCCGGGCAAAAGAGCCAATCTCGAGCGGCGGCGTGCCCGCTCCATTTAATGGATACATGACTCGGAAACCGGCGAAACCCAGGGTGGTCGGCAAATCGCCGGTCCTTGGGGTCCGGTAAGTGAAGTACTCGCGCCGAAAAGGGATCGGCTGCACCGCCCCGCTCCGCACTTCGAACAGTTTCACCGTCCGGTCGAACAGGAATCCGGGATGAATGAACTGAACCTGAAACGGCAACTGCTCCGGCCGCCAGAGCGATTCCCGGCCATCAAACTCGGCCAGGCGCAAATCGTCGTAGGTCAGCTGCCGTTGCCAGGCCGGCAGTTCCCCGGTCACTTCCACTTGCGGTTGCGCGGCCAGCGCCCGGGCACGCTCGCGCAGGCCATCGAAATCGAACGCGCGATCCGCGGCTCCAGCCACCCCGACCCAGACCAGCCCGAGACTGAGAACCCACGGGCAAAGCCTGAGGCGCGTTATTTCTCGAGGAAGAATCCGCGTTGCTTGTCCGAGACGGGTAGCGCCGTATGCTCCAAGACCTTCAACAGATCCTCCCAGATCATGCGCTTCGATCGATTCGACTGGTTGCGCAGGATGTAACTCGGATGATAGGTCACCATCAGCGGCCGGCCGGCAAAGGAATGCCACTTCCCGCGCACCTCGCCCACGGCCTTGAACGCACCAAAACCGAGGAGTCCCTGCGCCGCCGTCGACCCCAGCGCCACCAGCACCTCGGGCGCGACCACATCGATCTGCGCCCGCAGGTACGGGAGGCAATACCGCATCTCGCCCTCGGACGGCGGCCGGTTGCCCACTTGCTCCCGGCCATCGACGGTCGGCAGTTGGGGACGCCAGTTCATGATGTTCCCAATATAGACGTCGGGGCGCTTTAGTCCCATGGCTTGGATCATACGGGTCAGAAGTTGACCCGCCGG
>JBEIHL010000046.1:0-9770 GCA_040381375.1 Opitutaceae bacterium | reverse complement strand
GCGCGGCTGGAGATGTTGATCAACCGGGCGCGTGGCTTGAGCGGTGAAGCGGACTCGGTGGCCGCCGGTGCGCTCCAAGGCGAGCCAGGGAATACATCCTTCAGCTCTTCGCGGTAGCTGCGCGCATGCAGATTGGCCGACGTCGGCACGGTAATGGGGGTCGACGAAAGCAGTGCGTTCGGCGCCAAGCGACCGCCGAGCGACCGCGGGTCGGAGCCATCTAGGGTGTAAGCGAGCTTGGCGCCGACGGGCGGGGTAAACGTCACCGTGCCACCCGCAGGGCTGAGGCGCGGCGAGGCGACGAATTGTTCGTCGATCCAGCGCGTGCGATTGTGCAGCCACCGCTTCATCTGGTCGATCTGCGCGGCATAGGAACCCCAGGGGTTGACGCTGTCGGGCCAGCGGGCGGCGTCGCGCCGGGCGGCTGCTTCGCCGATCTGGTTCGCGTAGCCGTCGACGATGGCGGAGAGGTTGTTGTTTTCGAGCGGGCCCTGCCGAAGCGTTTGCCAGCGATCGATCCAATCCTGCATGAACTCGGGGTCTTCGGCGATCATGCCCCACCAGCCGGTGCGCCAGTAGTCGGGAGTACCGAGTCCGAACCAGACATCGTAGCGCTGGGATCGGGCATCCCAGTGACAATTCATGGCCCGGTCGAAATCCCACACCGGGCCGGCCTTCAGCTTGCCGTTGCTCTCCTTCGTGAAGTACGCGCTCCGCGTGAAGGCGTCGGGGTTGCAGACAAAGACGTTGAGCAGGTGGTGGTCGACCCAGCTATCCCGGTCGATGAAGTCGAGGTAGGTGCGTCGCGTAAATCCGATGGACCTTTCCGCCGCCAAGGCATCCTCCATCTGTTGGACGTAGCTCTGGATGTAGGTGAGCTGGGCCGGCGCGATCTCGTCGGCCTTGGGCGCGGCGAGCACGATCGAGTTGTACCCCTGTTCGGGGACCCCGCGCTGCGTTGCCCACCCGATCTCGTCCGGGCCCTTGACGTCGATCTTTAGGACGTACGCCCCCGTGACGGCGGGACCGGCAACATCGGATTTCGACATTTCCTTCAGATCGATCCGGTCATCGGCGATCTCAATGCGATCCGTGACCACATAGATGCCAGCATAGTCTGTCGCGTCGACGTCGCCGCCGTTGGCGTTGTGGAAGACTTCCACCACGCGCGTCCTTGGTGCCCAGCGGCCCATCTGATTCGAGAGGGCGTAGACGAACGAGTTGTTGATGTAGGTCAGGTCGAACGACCAGGGCGCAACGAGCGCCCACTTCTCGTGCGCGCTGAGATCGAACAGCGACTGCTCCCGCTCCTTGCCCGTCGCGTCGGTGAATTTGACGTTGTAGCCCTTTTTCGGGAAATCCGCCGACGACGACCCGCGGACCGAGGTTGTCAGCGGACTCACGAGTTCCGGCGAGGCGCCGAAGACCGACCTGGCGCTGCCGCGGGAGGTGTAGCTGAAAAGCCAGGACGGGTGGTCGATCCCATCCTTGACCTGCGGTCCGGCGCCCAGGTTATCGATTACGAGCACCGGCAACTGGCTGCTGAAACCCAAGAGCGAGGCCCCCAGTCGGGCGTAGTAGGCGTCGGTGACGGGCCCACGGACCGTTCCGTCGGCAGAGAATACCGCGGCGCGCACGAGGGTCGACTGGTCGATGGCGATCGGCGCCGAATACTCCGGAGACGCGGCGGTGGGCTCCGGCGCGGCATGGGCGGTTCCCGCCGCCGCGAGCACGTAGCGGATCTTCTGTTCGCCGGTCGCGCCCGCGAGCTGCAGGCTGAAGGACGTGCGGAACGGACCCGCGGCGTGCGAAAAAACCGCGGTCTCAGTCAGGCCGGTGACCGCCGCAGCCTCGTTCGCTCGTCCCGGAGTGGCGGCGCGGAGGAAAGCCGGCGACCCGAAGCCGGACGCGGTGCGCGGGAGCCCGAACGACCTGTCGTCCTCCTGGTCTGGATACGCCGGTGCGTATTCGAACGCCGCGGTCAAGCCGTCGGGCTTGAGCAGGGCCAGGTACTCTCCCTTCGCGCTCAGGGCGAAATTCGTGTGCAGACGCGTCGCCGGATCGCGCCGGTTCTTGTTCGACGCGAAAATCACGAGATAGGCCCCAGCCGGGAGCGTGACCGCGGGAAACTGCCACTTCGTCTTGTGGCTGGCCGAGTCAGTCAGGTACCAGCCCGTGAGATCGATCGGAGTCGCGTCCGGATTATGCAGCTCAATCCAATCCGAGTAGGCCCCGTCTTCGTCCGCGAGCGTAGTGGAATTCGCCGCCATGAACTCGCTGATCACCGGATCCGCGTGCCCGCCGGCCGCACCCACCGCGAAGATTGCGAGGGGGAGGATTGAACGGAAGAAGTTTGCGGCGAGCGGCTTCAATGGTGTCGGTGTAGCTCTACAATGACGCCACGTTTGCCTTCAGGTTTAGCCTGATACGGTATAAACTGTTAAAGAAGCTCTGCGGATTCTACGGAGCGGAGGACGGCTGGCTCGGAGCTCGATGGCAGATGATCTGCGGGGACTACCCTCGGCCTAATGCGTAGAACAACCATGACTCATTCATAAAAATTTCACTTGCCGATTGGGAGGACCGGGAGAAGCTAGGGTAAACCCCCTGCCTTATGCGCATGTTTCGACCCAGCGTTCTTGTCTTTTTTACCCTAGTGGTTTCGGCGTTCGGACAACATTCCGGCCCCTTCATTGGCGGGGCATGGTCAGGCAACGTGAGTCCGACAAGTGCGACCGTATCCATCCGGCTGAATACAACCGGCACCCGGGTTCGACTGCAGGTCAGCCAGAATGAGAACCTGACCCCCGCGGTTTTCTCCGCGGCGGCGACGACGAGCGCCAATTCCGGCAACACGGTGAAGTTAACGGTGCAGGGTCTCCAGCCGGACACCGACTACCATTATGGCGTTGAAGTCGCCGGCGTGCTTCGGACCGAGACGGTGTCGCGGGGTCGATTCCGGACCTTTCCGCTGGGCCGGGCGTCGTTCCGGATCGCGTTTGGTTCGTGCGGCGATTTCCGCCATCCGGACCAGCGGGTCTGGGATGCGATTCGCGAGGAGCGCCCGCTGCTCTTCATCAACACGGGCGACATGCATTACAGCGACACGAACAGCACGTCGGCCGACGAATACCGCTACAATTACGACAACATCACCAGCCACGACGCGCAGGGAGCGTTCTATCGCAGTATGCCGATGGCCTATATGTGGGATGACCACGACTTCAGCGGCAACGATTCCGATACGACCAACATCGGCCGTGATACCGCCCGTTCGGTCTACCGCGAGCGCGTCCCGCATTATCCGATCGGGCCGTCCGGTGGCACCATCGGGCAGGCTTTCACGATCGGGCGGGTGCGTTTTATCATGACCGATTTGCGCAGCGGCGCGATGTCACCGTGGACGAAGGAATCGGCTTCGAAGACGAAGATGAGCGTCGCTCAGAAGAATTGGTTCAAGCAGGAGCTGATCAACGCCCGTGACAGTGGCTTCCCGTTGATCGTTTGGGTCAGCAGCCTGCCGTGGATTTCGCCGGCCGAAGTGGGCGCTGACTCGTGGGGTGGTCACGCGACCGAGCGGACGGAGATCGCGAATTTCATTCGCGACAATCGCATCACCAACATCGCGATGCTTTCAGGCGACATGCACGGTCTGGCGTTCGATGACGGCAAGAACTCCGATTACGCCACCGGTGGCGGCGCTCCGATTTTCGTCATGCATGGCGCGGCGCTCACCAGCAATCCGTCGGCGAAGGGCGGCCCGTATGCGGTCGGCCCCCTCCCGGGATCCCAGCAGTACGGCATTCTCGAAGTCTATGACAACGGCGGGCCGAGCGTGGCGTGCCGCTTCCTGGGCACCCGGGTCGGTGAAGGCCGGAAGATGACGCAGATCTTCAGCGGCTCGGTGGCGGGTACCGCGGAGAAGACGCTGGTCAATATTTCGACCCTGGCACGGGTGACTTCCGCGACGGACTCCATTGTGAGTGGGTTCGTGATTTCCGGGTCCACGACTCGCAGCGTGTTGGTGCGCGCGGTCGGTCCGACGCTTTCCGCCTTTGGGGTCAACAACGCGCTGAAGGCCCCGGTGCTTTCGGTCCAGCAGGGTGATCGCCTGATCGCGACGAACAATGCCTGGGCCGGAGCCACGCGCGCCGCGACCGAGGACGTGCTCGATGCCTTCGATCGGGTGGGGGCCTTCCGTTTTGTCGATGAAGCTAGCAAGGATGCCGCCCTCGTCGTCAGCCTCCCTCCGGGCGCCTACACCGTGCAGGTCAAGAGCGGCGACGGAACCGCGGGTGCTGCTTTGCTTGAGGTTTACGACCTGCCCTGAGGCCGCAGGATGACACCGCCTCCAGGCCGCGACCGCTCGACGGGCGCGGAGGCAGTTTAGCGATTTTTTGCCATCGGTTGGAACGTCGTCTGGCGATAGTGTAGCTTGGCTGCGCGGTTTTCGTGTCAGCCCTGCCGCCGCTCCAACCTTGCCACGTCACCTGCCTTTCCTTCTCGCGTTCGTCCTGCCCGTGCTTGTCCGGGCGGACGTGGTGATCAATGAAATCATGTATCACCCGTCGTCCGAACGGGCGACCGAGGAATTCATCGAGCTGCACAACTCCGGACCGGCTCCCGTGAATCTGGAGGGGTGGAAGCTGACGAGCGGTGTAGCGTTCACTTTTCCCAATATCTCTCTCCCGGCGGGCGGCTACCTCGTCGTGGCGGCCGACCGAAACGCGTTCGTCGCGAAGTATCCGAGCGTGACGAATTTCGTCGCCGGCTGGTCAGGCCAGCTCTCGAACGCCGCCAACACCATCGTCCTCTCGGACAACCGCGGCTTGCCGGTCGATACGGTGGACTACGCCGACGACGGCGACTGGGCCGCCCGCGAGCGCGACGATCCGGACAGCGGGTACCGCGGGTGGCGCTGGCGCAGCCAGGCGGATGGCCACGGCAAATCGCTCGAGCTGATCAACGCGGCGTTCGACAACAGTCACGGACAAAACTGGGGTGCGAGCTCGCGACCGGAAGGCACACCGGGCTTGGTGAACAGCATCGCCGCGGCGGATATCGCGCCGGTGGTGACCCGGGTGCGGCATTTTCCTCTCGTGCCCACGAGTTCGGAAGCGGTCACGGTGACGGCCACCGTGATCGACGATCGCGCCGTCGCGGTGACGGTGACGGTCCACTACCGCAAGGATGGCGCCGCGAGCTGGACGACGGCGCCGATGTTCGACGACGGTGCGCACAACGACGGCATCGCCGGCGACCGGAATTTCGGCGCGCAGTTGCCCGCCGAGGCAGACGACACGATCGTGGAGTTTTATGTTTCCGCGACGGACGGAGCCCGGGTGCGCACCTGGCCCGCGCCTGCCTTCAACAACGCGAGCCCGGGCGTTCCCTTCGTGGCGGAGCAGTCGCAGAACTGCCTCTATCAGGTCGAGAACGCGACGTACGCCGGCGCGATGCCGCTTTACCGGCTGGTGATGAAGGCGGCCGACCGCGCCACGCTTGCCGGCATCAATCTCGGCGCGGGCAGCAACAGCCGCGCGCGCTTCAACGCCACCTTCATCACGGTCGATGGCACGAGCACGGAGCTGCGCTACCTGACCGGGGTGCGGAACCGCGGCCACTTCAGCGCGACCCAGCAGCCGCAGAGTTTTAGTTTGGCGATCCCGAACGACTGGGACTGGAAGGGCCGCACCGCCCTGAACCTCAACTCGCAGTTCACCTACCTCCAACTCGCCGGCAGCGCCTTCATGCGCCGCGCCGGACTCACCGCGCCGGAGTCGCGCCCGATTCAAATGCGGGTGAACAACGTCGATCCGACCGGTGGCACGGCGACGGCGCCGAGCTACGGCTTTTACGTCTGCAACGAATTTCAGGATTCCGCGTTCGCCGATCACCATTTCCCCACCGACAGCGGCGGCAACATCTACAGCGTCCGGCGCACGGACGATACGCCGTATCAGGAAGGTGACTTCACTTACCTTCCACCCGCCGGACTCAACGGCGCCGATCCTTACCGGCGCGCCTACTCCAAGAACACCAACGCATCCGAGGATAACTGGAGCGACCTCATCGCGCTGACCCAGTCGCTGGCCAAGGGACGTTTCACCACGCTGCTCGCGCCGCCGACCTGGGACGCCGACTATGTCTCAGCCGTGCGGGCCAAGGTCGACGTCGAGCAGTGGATGACCTGGTTCGCCGCCCAGTCGCTCATCGGCAACGGCGAGACCAATCTCGGGAACGGCTACGGCGACGACTTCTATTTTTATATCGGCGTCAATGACCCGCGCGCGCGGCTGATTCCCTACGACATGGACACGATCCTCGGCGACGGCGACACCCCGGCGAGCCCGACCGCGGATCTTTTCCCGATGATCCGGCACGGATCGGGCAATTTCGCCGCGCTCACGCCCACGCCGGTTTATCCGCTTCTGCGCCACCCGACCTTCGGCCCGATCTATTTCGCGAAACTCCGGCAGTTGCTCAGCGGCCCTCTCTCCGTCGCCCAAGTCAACGCTCTGCTGGACCAGACCCTCACCGGCGTCGTGTCTTCGTCCCGTATCGCCGAGCGCAAGGCCTGGTACGCATCGCGCCACGCGCACGTCAGCGGACTCGTGCGGGCGGGATTGAGTGTCACCCAAGGCCCGGCCACCGACGCTTCCACCGGTTTCCCGCTGATCCGGACCGCGACGTGCAACCTGACCGGACGTTCCGACCCCGCGCTTACGCACAGCGTAAAGGTCAACGGCGTCACCGCGACCTACACCCCGTGGAACGTGACGGGCGCGTCGGCGGGCACCAACAGCACCACGGTCGCAATCGGCCAGTGGTCGCTCGCGAGTGTCGCGCTCCAGCCCGGCATCAACCGCGTGTTGATCCAAGCTCTCGACGCCGCCGGCATCG
This sequence comes from Opitutaceae bacterium, assembly GCA_040381375.1. GTDB lineage: Bacteria > Verrucomicrobiota > Verrucomicrobiia > Opitutales > Opitutaceae > ER46. Next base: position 2,867 of record JBEIHL010000046.1, on the reverse strand, counting down.
AAATCGAGCGCCTCCATTACGACGTGTGGTACGACGACAGCAGCGTGGCGGGCGTGTCCGGCGCGATCGCCGCGAACACCACCTGGACCGCCGCAGGCGGCCCTTACCTGATCACCGCGCCGCTCACCGTGAACAGCGGCGTGACGCTCACGATCGAGCCGGGTACGACGATCTATCTGGCGACGGGCGTCGGACTCACCGTCGCGCCCGGCGGCCGCCTGCTCGCCGAAGGCTCGGAGGTGCGGCCGATCACTTTCACGCGGGCGCCCGGAACCACGGGCAACGGCGGGACGATCACGATCCACGGCACGCCCGGCGTGGCCGAGACCCGATTCCGACACGTGTTCTTCAATTTTGGCGGCGACGCGGCGGTGGCGGCGGAAGCCAACTCCAACATCGTCCTGGAATACTGCGAATGGCTGCGCAACGACGTCGCGTACCTCGATCTCAACGGCGGCTCCTTCCTCATCAGCAACTGCATCTTTCCCACCGCCGCGCCGAACGCCCGTTTCGAGGCGATCCACGGTCTCGGCAATACGCCGCCGGGCGGTCGCGCCATCATTCGCGATTCCTTTTTCGGAAAAATGCGCGGCTACAACGACGTCGTGGACTTCACCGGCGGCAACCGCTCCGGCGTGCTCGTGCAGTTCTATAACAATGTCTTCATCGGGGCGGACGACGATATCCTCGATATCGACGGCACGGATGCGTGGATCGAGGGCAATCTCTTCATGCACGTTCATCGCGCCGATTCGCCCGACTCCGCGAGCGCGATCAGCGGCGGCACGGTGCTCGGTCAGACCTCCGAGATCACCATCGTCGGCAACCTTTTCTTCGACGTCGACCAGGCGGTGAGTGCGAAGGAGGGCAACTTCTACACCTTCCTGCAGAACACGGTCGTCGACCAGAATTCGCGCGGCAGCGAGGAGCTGCTGGAGGATATCGCACGGAAACCTGAAGCGTTTCTCCCGGCCGTTTTCAACCTCGCCGACCACGGCGGGCCGGGCGCCCTCGGACTCTATATCGAGGGCAACGTCTTTCACTCCGCGGAGAAACTCGTCCGCAACTACACCGGCGCCGAACGAGTCACGTTCAACAACAACCTGTTTCCGCCCAGCCTGACCTGGTCCGGTCCCGGCGCTGGCAACCTGAGCGCGCCGGCCGTGCTCAACGATGTGACCGTGCATCCCGCGAGCGGCGCTTCCAATGTCCCGACGCCGACGAAGGACAACTATCGCCGGGTCGCCGCGCAGATCCGGCAGCAGTTTGGTCTTGATCCGCGGTCGCCCGCGCGTGGCACCGGGCCGAACGGAGCCGACAAGGGCGGTATCCGACCTGTCGGCGTGAGCCTCAGCGGCGCGCCGACCGGCACGACTAACGCCACCGGCGCGACCATCACGGTCGGCTCGCTGATGACTGGCTCCGGCCTGCCGACCGGGGCCGCGCAATTCCCGAACGGCTCGGGCTGGACGCATTACCGGTGGCGACTCGACGGTGGCGCGTGGAGTACGGAGACGCCCATTGCCACGCCGCTTTCGCTCACGGGACTCGCTCCCGGCCCGCACACGCTCGAGGTCGCGGGCAGAAACGACGCCGGCACCTACCAGGACAGCCCTGACCTCGGCGCCAACGCCCGCGTCAGCCGCGCGACCTGGACCGTGGACCCCGCCTTCGTCCCGCCTGCTCCGGCGCCGATCGTGCGCATCAACGAAGTGCTCGCAAGCAACACGAAGACCGTTGGATTCGGTTCCGTGTACCCCGACCTCGTCGAGCTCACGAACGTCGGCAACGCCACCGCCGATCTCGGCGGGTGGGGACTCTCGGACAACGCGACCCTGCCGTTCAAGTACACGATTCCCGCCGGCACGTTGCTCGCCCCCGGCGCCCATCTCGTCCTCTACGCCAGCAGCAACGAAGTCGTGCCGGCGCCGAAGACCGGATTCGCGCTCGGGGCGAGTGGCGACGACCTCACGCTGACGCGCAGCGCCGCCGCCGGCGGTGGGGTCGCGGACCGCGTCGTTTGGGGCCAGCAACTCGCCGACCATTCCATCGGTCGCGCCTCGGACGGCTCGTGGAGCCTGTGCCGCCCGACCTTTGGCGCCGCGAATGTCCTGGTGGCGGTGGCGTCGGCCAGCGGCGTGAAGATCAATGAGTGGCTGTCCGATGCCAGTCCGCTCTTCGGCAACGATTTCGTCGAGTTGCACAATCCCGGCGCGTTGCCGGTGGACCTCGGTGGCTATTTCCTCACCGACAATCCCGTTGGCTGGCCGAACCGCAGCCCGATTCGCCAACTCACGTTCATTGCCGCAGGTGGATTTCTTTCGTTCCAGGCCGACCGCGACACCGCGCAGGGCCCCGACCACGTGGACTTCCGGTTGTCGCCGCTGCAGGGCGAAATCGGACTCGTTTCCCCGGACCTCAAGCTGGTCGATCACGTTCTATACGGCCCGCAGCGCACCGACGTGGCGCAGGGCCGGGTTCCGGATGGAGGCAGCGTGATTGTTGCCATGACGCCGACGCCGGTCGCCGCGAACCGGCAACCCGACACCGACGGCGACGGGCTGCCGGACGTTTGGGAAAACCTTTATGGTTTCGATCCGAACAACCCAGCCGATGCCGCGCTCGATGCCGATGGCGACGGGCAGTCGAACAAGGCGGAGTTCCTTGCCGGCACCCATCCGCGCAATGCGGCCGATTTCGTGCGTTCGCCGGTGGGCCCCGTGCTGCTGCAAGCCGGCCGGCTGATCAATCTCTCGGTGCTCGCGCCCCTGCGTGAGGGCGAGATCATGACCATCGGGACCGTCATCGGTGGTGCCGGCCCCACCGGATCAAAGGGCCTGGTCGGGCGCGCCGCTGGTCCGGCAGTG